>JAXDQN010000218.1:0-3057 GCA_034667865.1 Gammaproteobacteria bacterium | reverse complement strand
TAGTGCTTGGTTCTTCATCGGAAAACCCCCATTTTCATTTGTTGCAGACTGTAAAACCTAGTACCTGCGAACAATCGGGTCTATTGCCCCGTGGATCAAACGGCAATGCGCTGAATCCGCTTGTTGCCGTCTAATGCCGTCTTATGCCGTCCCGCTTTGCGGGTGTGGTCCATCGCACTTAGAATGCTTGAGCCATGGATGAGCCATCTTCCGACGAGGCGCTACGATCTAATGACGGTCGCCTCGATTCGTGGAAGAAGATTGCGGTCTATCTCAAGCGCGATGTGACAACCGTCCAGCGCTGGGAGAAGCGCGAAGGCATGCCCGTGCACCGCCAGCTGCACGACAAAATGGGCTCGGTGTTTGCGTTCCGCCCAGAGCTGGACGCCTGGATGCAGCGCCGCAGCGAGCAACAACCATTAAATGAGCCCGAGACGGCGCCGACCGACGCCGTAGCGCAGCCCCGCGCGAAGTCGATGTCGCGTCGCTGGGCCGTATTCGCAGTCGCCGGTGCGTTAACCGCAATCGCCCTCGCCGCAATCATCTGGTTGGAGCGCAGCGACCGCTTCTGGCGAAATCCGATCGCGGGCGCGGTCTATCAATCGGTCACCGGCTTCGACGGCCAAAACGAGGCAGCCGCCGTTTCACGCGACGGCCAGTTCATCGCATTTCTGTCGGACCGGGGCGGCCGCACCGACGTCTGGGTCACGCAGCTCGGTTCGGGACAGTTTCATAACCTCACTCGAGGGATCGAGGGCGAGTTGGTCAATCCCTCGATCCGCACACTGGGGTTCTCACCCGACGGTGCTTTCGTGACCTTCTGGCTTCGCAACCGGTCACATCCACCGGAAGACGACATCAGCATCTGGGCAGTCCCTACCCTAGGCGGCGAGCCAAGGCCATTTCTCGAAGGAGTCGCCGAGGCGGCTTGGTCGCCCGACGGAAAGCAGGTGGCCTATCACACGCCGGGAGCCGGAGATCCTCTGTTCGTCAGCGATGGCAAAGGCCTTTCCCGCGCACCGCCCATATTGATCGCGCCACCCGGACTGCATAGCCATTTCCCGCTGTGGGTGGCCGGCAACCTGATTTACTTTATTAAGGGCAGCTTGCCGGACCAATTGGACGTCTGGCGAGTGGCGATAACGGGCAAGGCACCCGAGCGTGTCACCTCGCATTCCACCCGCGTAATCTATCCGGTCCTGCTCGATCCGCGCACGTTGCTCTATCTGGCGAGCGCCTCGGACGGCTCGGGTCCCTGGCTGTACGGAATGGATGTGGAGCGCCGCGTTCCCCATCGGCTGACCTCGGGTGTCGAACAATACACCTCGCTCGCCGCGAGCGCGGACGGACGCAGGGTGGTCGCGACGGTGTCCGCGCCGGAGCGGACACTGTGGCGCGTGGCGATCACAGAGTCGTCGGCCGGCGAGCCGCCGGTGCGCGTTACGCTCGGCACCGGTGCCGGCTATGCGCCTCGCTCGGGACCCAATTATTTGCTGTACGTCGCTGCGGCCGGCACGGGTGAGAGTGTCTGGAAGATCTCCGGCGCCGCGGCGATGCAGTTGTGGTCCGGGAGTGACGCGCGCATCATCGGTAGTCCCGCAATCTCCGCCGATGGACGCGTCATTGCCTTCTCCGTGAAGCAGCGTGGTCAGACGCTGCTGTACACCATGGGATCCGATGGCTCGCACCTAAAGATCGTGTCCGACTCACTGCGGCTGCGAGGTGCGCCGGCTTTTGCGCCTGACGGCCTGTCGGTCACATCGGCGGCGGATGATAACGGCGCCCCGCATTTATTCCGCATTCCGCTCGACGGCAACACGCCGACGCCGTTGGTACCTGGCTATTCGGTCGACCCGACCTGGTCGCCCGATGGTCAGTTCGTGGTCTACTCCGGGCCAGACGTGGGCACGAAGTTCACGGTCAAAGCCGCGACCGCGCAGAATGCTGCGTACTCGCTGCCGCCGCTTGAACTGACGCGCGGCGCGCGACATTTCGCGTGGCTGCCTGGAGGCCACAAGCTGGTGTTCCTACAAGGAGAGATTCAGCACAAGAATCTCTGGATGCTCGACCTGCAGACCGGCGCGACGCAACAGCTTACTCACCTCCCCGCCGACTTCGACATTCGCGATTTTGACATCTCGGCCGATGGCCGCGAAGTCATACTCGAGCGCGCGCAGGCGCGCTCCCACGTCGTGGCGATCGATCGAACCCCCGCCTAATAAAAGTTCCCCCGAAAGGGGGGCTCTCTAATGCATGGAGGCCGCACACACTGCTGATTATGGTCGTAGCAGTCGTTTTCGTAGCTTGCCTTGCCGTGGCGGCGAATTGAGCGACCTGCGGGCACACCGGTGTTTGGTGGAGGGGCCGATAGAAAGCATGCTGCGGCCAAACATGATTGACAGTCATCCCCCTATTCGGTGAACGATGCGACGCAATCAGACATCCGCATCTGTTTGCGCGTAGTTGAGGAAGTAACCGGTGAACACCGTCAACCCTATGTATGCGAACGCCTCGGCTAGCTGGGCATCGTTCCAGCCGGCCTGCTGAGCTGCCTTCCAAGTGACATCGGTGACGCTTCCAGCGCTCGCGGCCGCTTCCGTGACCACACGGGTCAATGCGTCTATCTTGGAATCGCCCGTCGTGGCGCCTGATCGCAAGGCGGCGATCTGCGACTCGCCCCACCCGTTGAGGGCCGCGAATCGACTGGCAATGCCAATCATGTAGTGGTTGCCGACCGTGGCTGCAGTGGCGAGATTTAGTGCCCAACTCACCTTAAGATCCAAGGTGCCGTGCTCGGCGGTTATCGCCCGCAGGGATGCGTACGCCGCCAGGACCGCCGGCGAATGTGCCATCTGGGCATGCACATTAAGGGGACGCCCCGTGGGAGAAGACTGGGCAATCCTTTGCAGAATCGGGCGAGACCCCTCGGGTGCGTCCTCGACTGTGTGGTTTGGAAATCGGCTCATGGCAATTACCTCACTTGTTTCGCGTCGAGCGTAATGCGCACGGGAATCTCATCGCTCACGAGCGGCAAATACTTGGTGACGCCGAAGTCGG
>JAXDQN010000217.1:0-5707 GCA_034667865.1 Gammaproteobacteria bacterium | reverse complement strand
GCGCGAACCCGCGACATTTCCTTCACATCCTTGATGACGCGCGCGTGACCGGCGCCGATGCGTTGCCCGATGCTGCGGCCGGTGACCAACACTTTGCCGCGGGACTTGAGGGTGTATCTCTGGATGGTGCGGCCGGCCCGGCTTTGTACGGTTTCCGGCCGCGCCTGCAGAATGTAGATCTTGCCGGTGGAGCCGTCCTTGCCCCATTCGATGTCCATCGGCGTGCCGTAGTGCTCCTCGATGATCAGCGCCTGCTTGGCAAGTTCCACGATGTCGGTTTCAGTCAATGAGAATTTATTGCGTTCGGCGCCCGTCACATCGACAGTCTTGACGCGCTGCTTCGACCCCGCTTCGGCGTAGATCATCTTGATGGACTTGCCGCCCAAGTTCTTGCGCACGATGCAGCGGCGGCCGGCGCGCAACGCCGGCTTGTACACGTAGAACTCGTCGGGATTGACGGCGCCCTGAACCACGGTCTCACCCAAGCCGTAGGCGGCGGTGATGAAAACCACGTCGCGAAAGCCGGACTCGGTGTCAAGGGTGAACATGACCCCGGCGGCGCCCAGATCGCTGCGAACCATGTGTTGTACGCCGACCGACAAGGCCACGGCGCTATGGTCGAACTTGTTGTGCACCCGATAGGAGATGGCGCGGTCGTTAAACAGCGAGGCGTACACCTCGTGCATGGACTTGAGCAGGTGTTCTTCGCCGCGCACGTTGAGAAAGGTTTCTTGCTGGCCGGCAAAGGACGCTTCGGGCAGATCCTCGGCAGTCGCCGAGGAGCGTACCGCTACTGCGAATTCCGCAGCGTCGCTATTGCCCTTCATTTTGCGCCAGGCATCCAAGACTTCCTCCTGCAGCCGCGGCGGGAAGGGTGTCGCCAGCATCCAGCCGCGGATTTGCGCGCCCACCACCGCGAGACGATCGACATCGTCGACATCCAGCGTGGCAAGCACCTTGCGGATGCGCTCGTCGAGACCGTCCTGCGCCAGGAAGTCGCGATAGGCATGCGAGGTGGTGGCGAAACCGCCTGGCACCGACACGCCCAGGTTCGCCAGCCCAGAGATCATTTCTCCAATCGATGCGTTTTTGCCGCCGACAAGTTCGACGTCCTTATTTTTGAGTTCTTCGAACGGAATAATGTAGGGCTTCATAGTGCGCTGCTTGTCCGGCAATGGGTTAAGTGAAACACTTCGCGGCGGATTGCCGTCAGTGAGAGGTCACCGTGATTAAACGAACCGTGTTCTTCGTATCCGATCAAACGGGCATTACTGCCGAAACAATGGGTCACAGCCTCATGACGCAGTTCGACGGCATCGAATTTCGTCAAGTGACTGTGCCATTTATCTCTACGGTTGACAAGGCAATTGAGGCGGTCCGCAAGATCGATCTGGTAGCCGCGCAGGAAGGAGTTCGGCCCGTGGTATTCAGCACGCTGGTGCAGGAGGACGTGCGCAACGTGGTCCGCGGCAGCACCGGATTTTTTTTGGATTTCTTCGACCCATTCTTAGCACCGCTTGCCGGCGAACTCAAGACGCAATCCACCCACACTGCGGGTAGGACACATCGCATGGCGGACACCCATGCTTATGCCACGCGCATCGATGCCACCAATTTCGCGCTTGCCAATGACGATGGCTCGGTGGTGCGCGACTACGAACGCGCCGACGTGATCATGGTCGGCGTATCGCGCTCCGGCAAGACGCCGACTTGTCTGTACATGGCGATGCAGTACGGCGTGTTCGCGGCCAATTATCCGCTCACCGACGATGATTTGGAGTTGCGCAAAATGCCGGCCGCACTCGAGGCGCATGCGCGTAAACTGTTTGGCTTGACCATCAGGCCGGATCGCCTGCAGCAAATCCGCAACGAACGCCGCCCCGACAGCCGCTACTCCTCCGCGACGCAGGTCACCTTCGAAGTGCGCGCGGCGGAATCATTATTTCAACGCTTCGCGGTTCCTTTCATCGATGCGACCGAAGTCTCGATTGAAGAAATCGCAACCAGAATTCTCGACCGCATGGGAATTGAGCGGCGACTGCGGCCCTGAAATTTGCACGCTGCATGGTATAGTTAAACCATGATAGCGGACCAATGGTGTACGACGTCGTGGCGGGCCCGGCCCGGCAGTTTCGTCAGCCTGATGACGCTGTACGAAAGCAACTTCGTACGGCTGGGTTGGCTCGTGGATGATTTGCGCGGCGTCACGGTCGAACGAATTTCACATGTGACGTCGGACTGTGATCTGCATCTCACACCGCTGGACCTGAGCCGCTATACCAGCGTGTTTCGCCTCACGTACGAGTTCGAAATCGAGGGCGGCCGGCTGCATGACCCGGACCTGGAAGTGTGCGTGTATCACGATGCGCGGCTGGCCGAAGTGAGAAGCTTCCGGGGTTTCGAGCGCCATCCGCAGCTGTCGAAGTTGCAGTCCCGACTCAAGCGTGAACTGGATCAGCGCTGGACCCGGAACATGATGTTAAATAAATGGCTGGAATATTGTGCCGAGCGGGGGCACCGCTTTTAGCGCAGCGCGCAGTCGGTCGACGGGTGTCCTGCAAAATCACGACTGAGGCGGGACTTTGATTGACAGATTAAGCTTTCTCAAAGGAGGTGCGGACGGCGGCGCAGTGAGTCCCGAAGAAGAGCGGCTCATGCAGCTGTTCCAGAATCGCGCGGGCCTGAAAAAGGCGTACGCCGATCTGCAGGACGAATTTCATTTGTTGCGCGACCGGCTCAAACAGCAGGAAGGCGCGACCATCCGCATTCAAGAGCAGTTTGATTCGCTGGGCGATTTGCTCGGCGATCCGAAGACCGGTTTCAGCGCGCTGGTGTTCTTCCAGCTGCGCGCTCTGTGGAAGACCTGCCACCAGCAACTTTCCGCGTTCGCCGCCGATCTGACCCGCCAGCAAGAGGCGCGCGAAGTCGCCAAACACAACGCCGACATGGCCGCCGAGAAGAATGCCCGCCTGTTGCAGGCCGATCAGAATCTCAAGGACGCCGGCATCGAAGCCGACGCGCAGCGGCGCCATCTGGCGGAGGCGCAGAACGAGCTGGGACGTCTGACCGCCTTCTGGCATTACTTCAAACGGCGCCGCCGTCAGAAATCCTTGGAGCTATTGCGCAACCACGTGGTGACGGCCGACTCCGCGGTGGGCGAGTTGCACGCCGTGCGCAGCGCCATCGAGCATGAGGCACTGAGCGACTTCCCCGGAATCTCATTGGCGGCACGCCGCAACATCAACCTGGCCATCATCGGCTACGCGGAACTGTTGTGCGAAAACGTGGATGCCTTTGGCCTGGCGGCGCGAGCCAAGGAGGCCGTCGCGCGGCGCGTTCACGAGATGAGCTTCGGCAGCCGCGAGGACTGCGAAGGGTATATGCAGCGCGTACAGAAGGCCCATGGCGCAGTGGCCAATCAGCGGCAGATCGCCGGCGCGGTCAGGACCAAACTGGAGCGCTTGCGCGCGACCTGCGAATACCGCAACAGCGCCGATACCGTGCCGACGGCCGACTCGCTGACCTTGCCCGCCATGGAACAGGAACTCGGCAAGCCAAGGGTCCCGGCGCAGAACACCTTCAACGTTCTGGCCGAGGACTACTGGGACCTATACACGGTCCTGCTGCGCTGAACGCCCCCTAGCGCTAACGATCGTCGGTACGGCGTGCCTGGGTCGGCACGGCATGTTTCGCCGCCACCCCCACCAGATCAGCCGCAATCTGCGAGGCCTCATCCAGCAAGATGCCGGCCGTGGCGTCATCCTTGATTTCTTCCAGCGACGCCGCGGGCTTCATGTCGCGCGACGCGCGCCAGGCATTCTCCCGCGCCAGCCGCTCGGCTTCCACGCGCTTGCGTTCGGCTTCGCGGGTCTTGATGTTCAGCGACAATGATTTCTGGCTGCGCATCGCATCGAGCGCGGCGATGTCGTCATGCAGATACTTGAAATCGGCGCTGCCTGCGGTGCGCGCTTGGTGGAGTTTTTCCAACGCGCCGGCCATGGGCTTCAAATCGCCTTCGACGCGAAAGGCCGCCGGCTCGATGTGATCCCAGGGCAGGGCGCGATCGCGCGTGCTTTCGCCCACTTCATTGGCATCGATCAGCGAGGGCAGGGAGATGTCGGGGGTCACGCCGCGATCCTGGGTGCTTTCGCCGGTGATGCGGTAGTACTTGCCGATGGTGACATTCAATTGTCCCAATTCCGGCTTGCGGCCGAAGATGGTGTAGTTGAGCGGATGGGCATTTTGCACCGTGCCTTTGCCGTAGGTCTGCTGTCCCACGATGAGCGCGCGGCCATAGTCTTGAATCGCGCCGGCGAAGATTTCCGAGGCGGAGGCGCTGAAGCGGTCCACCAGCACGATCATCGGACCGCTGTAGAAAATCGCCGGATTCGGATCGTCATCGACTTCGATGTGACCGGTGGTGTCGCGCAGCTGCACCACGGGCCCACGATCGATGAACAGGCCGGTGAGGGATTCCGCTTCGGGCAGATAACCGCCGCCGTTGGCGCGCAAATCCATGATCACCACCTCGGCGCCGTCCTTGCGCAGTTCACCTATCAGGCGCTGAACGTCGCGAGTGGTGCTGCGGTAGTCCTTGGCGCCGGCGCGGCTGGCATCGTAGTCCTGATAGAAGCTCGGCACGGTGATGATGCCGACCTTGATGTCGCGGCCGTTGCGCGTGATGGTGCGCATCGACTTTTTCGAGGCCTGATTTTCCAGCGACACGCGATTGCGCGTGAACTCGACGATTTTCTGCACCGATCCCGGCGCCGCGCCCGCGGGCAGCACCTGCAGGCGAACTTGCGAACCGCCGGGACCGCGAATCTTGGTCACCACATCGTCCAGGCGCCAGCCGATCACATCGGTCAGTTCGCCGCTCTTGCCCTCACCGACAGCGGTGATGCGGTCGTTGGCCGCGAGCTTGCCGCTGATCGCGGCGGGACCGCCCGCGATCACGTCCATGACGGTGACATAGTCATCGGTGGATTGCAGCGATGCGCCGATGCCCTCGTAACTCAAGCTCATCTGGATGTTGTATTCGTCGGAGTTGCGCGCCGAGAAATAATTCGAATGCGGATCGAGCGACAGCACGAATGCATTCATAAACGCTTCGAATACGTCGTCCGGCTTGCTTTGATCCATGCGCTTCGCGACATGCTCATAGCGCTTGCGCAGCACATCGGTGACCTCCGGCCATTGCTTGCCGGTGATGAGCAGCGACAGGGCGTCATTCTTGACGCGCTTGCGCCATAGCTCATTCATTTCTGCGGCATTCGACGGCCAGGGTTCTTTTTCGCGGTCGAAATTGAAGTTCTCGTCGATTTCGAAATCCGGCTTCTTGTTGAGCAGCTCGATGGCGTAGGCCATGCGCTCGCGGCTGCGTTGTTGATAGCGGCGGAACACCACAAAGGCGGGTTCGACGTCGCCGGTCTTGATTGCATCGTCCAGCTGGTAGCGATACTTCTCGAATTCGGCGATGTCGCTGGCAAGAAAGTAACTGCGGGAGCCATCCACGGTGTCGAGATAGCGGTCGAGGATCAAACTGGAGAGATGATCATCGAGCGGGGCGCGTCGGTAGTGTTCGTGAGCGACGATGTCGGCCACGCGTCGCGCCACATAGCTTTCCTGCTCAGTGGGGGCCAGGGCCGCGACCGCGGCGGGTGCTGCGGCCGGCGGCGTCATCGCCGCGCCCAACAGGGCGGCCAAA
>JAXDQN010000216.1:0-9904 GCA_034667865.1 Gammaproteobacteria bacterium | reverse complement strand
GATGGCTCGCAGCGGCTGATCCGTGGTCGCGTTCCAATCGCCGTGGTAGTGCATGACGTTTAGCGTAAAGCCCTCGGTTTCATCGCCGCGGCTGTAGCGCAGCACAGCGTTCACCTTGCGCAGGTCGTCGGGATTCACCCAAGGTCCGTCATAGTGCTGAATCTCCAGAGCGCCCAGCAGCTGACCGTCGCCCACGCCGACGCTGCCGCCGGCGAACAGGCGTTGATAGCCGAGAGTGCCGCCAGTGACGGAGATCTGGTCGTCGATCTTGTCCAAGTAGTTGATGTGCACCGAACCCACTGACGCGAAGTCGCCTTCGTCTGCGTAGTAAGTGCCCTTGGTGTACTTGATGTTGGTGGCGAGTTCCGGAATCAGAAAATTAAGATCCGTGTAGCCCTGTCCATGCGCATGGGTGGGTTCGTTCACCGGCATGCCATCGACCGAGGTCGCGAGGTCCGTGCCGTGGTCGAGGTTGAAACCGCGCAGCAGATATTGATTGGCCTTACCCTCGCCGCTATGGCTGGTGACCTGCAGTCCGGGGACGGTTTCCAGCAGCTGTCCCACCCGATACGCGGGTGTCAGGGCGAGTTCATCGTTGACGACGATGCCCTGGCTGGCGGTGGTCGATGTGCCCATCAAGCCCAAACGCTCGGCGGTAACTTGTATTTCATCGACCGAGTCAGGCGTCAATTCGGATGCAGTACAGACTTGGATCGTGGCGACGGAAAATGCGAAAACCCAACTCTTGAACATCCTTTCTTTCTGCATCCACCCTAATACGGGTCGCACGGCTGCGCCCCTCAATCATTTCTTTAATGGTTGTGGTGGTGGTGCAAATCGGGGTAGTGCGGATGGTGGTGCACCAGCGGCTCATGACGGTGGCGGTGCGCATGCGGCTCGCCTTGGGTCACGCCTGCATCGTGCAAATGTTGATGATGTTCATCGTGCCTGTGGCTGTGATCGTGCTCCATGGCGGCATGGGCATGCTCATGGCTATGCGATTCGCTCAAGTGTAGATAAACGCCCACGGCCATCAGCGCACCGGCGATTATGAACGTCGTCGTAAGGGTTCCCGAAAAGACGGCAAGTGCCAGCAGTGCGCCTATAAAGGGTGCGGTCGAGAAATAGGCCGAGGTGCGCGCAGCCCCGAGGTACCGCAACGCCCGCACGAACAAAGTCAGGCTGATTCCATAACCGAAAAAGCCCACCAGTGCAGCCATCAGCAACAGCGCAGGGCCGGGAAGGCGGGCGCCGCTCATCCATGCCAACGCGACATTGACGGCGCCGGCGACCAAGCCTTTGACCATGGTGATCTGCAGCGGGTCGGCGCCGGACAGTCCGCGCGTAACATTGTTGTCGATTCCCCAGCTTACACAGGCGCCGGCAATCAAAAGCGGACCCAGGGAGGCGGCGCCGGCCGCGATGCCGGGGGTCGATGTCCTGGTCGACAGCAGTACGGCGCCGGCGGTAATTGCCAAGGCGCCAAGCAACAGCCGCCGATCGACGTTCTCGCGGAAGGCCAGCCAGGCGATGAGCATGGTGGCGACACCCTCGAGATTCAACAATAGTGCCGCGGCTGCTGCCGAGGTGCGCGCCAATCCGAGCAGCAACAAGGCAGGCGCGATGATGCCGCCTAGCAGAATAGCGGCTCCCAGCCGAGGCAAATCCGCGCGGCGCACCGGGGTCTCCGTGCTGTGCCGGCCGGCGAGTTTGCGAATCGCCAGAATGGCTGCCAGTCCAAGGCCTGAGCCCAAATAAAAGAGTCCGGCAAGCAGTTGCGGGTGAATGCCATCGCCCAGCAGCAGTTTGGCCAAGGGCGTGCTGGCGCCGAACAGCATGGCCGACGACATCGCAAACGCGGCACCAGGCCAAAAATGGGTTCGTGACATAGGGTTGCCTAAGGGGCGGCGCCCCCTAGAGCGTATACCATAGGGCAGCAGTAATATTGATAGCAAGGTTTTGAACGAGGGCGACATGCACATAATGGAAGGGTATTTGCCGGCGAGCCACTGCGTGGCCTGGGGGGTGGCATCGGCGCCCTTCGTGATTGCGGGTGGCATGCGCGTGAAGAAAGTGGTGCGCGAACACCCTGAAGTAAAGCTGCTGTTGGCCGCCTCGGGAGCTTTTGTGTTCGTGCTGTCTGCCTTGAAGCTTCCCTCGGTCACCGGCAGTTCCTCGCATCCCACCGGCACCGGGCTGGCTGCGTCCTTGTTCGGCCCCACGGTCACTTCGGTGCTGAGCGCCATCGTGCTGCTATTCCAGGCTCTGTTGCTGGCGCACGGCGGCCTCACGACTCTGGGCGCCAATATTTTTTCCATGGGCATCGTCGGTCCCTTTGTCGCCTATGGACTGTACCGCGGCTTGCCGGCAGTCGGATTCAGCATTCCCATTGCCATATTCGCCGCCGCCACCTTCGGCGATCTCAGCACCTATGTGGTCACTTCTTTGCAGCTGGCATTGGCCTTTCCCGATCCGGTCGGTGGCGTGATCGGTGCGGCGATAAAATTCCTCGGCATATTTGCGATTACCCAGGTGCCGCTGGCGGTCAGCGAAGGACTGTTGACCGTAATCGTGTGGAATTTGTTGGCCAAATACAGCCAGGATGAACTCATTTCTCTGGGCGCATTTCAAGGGCGGGCCGTCTGATGATGAAACGCAATCTGTGGCTGCTGCTGGGCGTGATCGTATTGGCGGTGGGACCGCTGATGTTTCACAGCGAGACGGCGAAGTTTGGCGGTTCGGATGATCAAGCCTCGGCGCTGATCTCGAACATCCAACCCGGCTACCATCGCTGGGCCGAGCCCCTGTGGGCGCCTCCGAGCTCGGAAATCGAAAGTTTGATCTTCGCATTGCAAGCCGCGCTCGGCGCCGGGTGGTTGGGTTATTACTTCGGACGCAAGCGCGGCTTGGCCGAGGCCAAGGACGCAGCGGAGATCCGTGCGTCTCATTGATCGCAACGCCCAAACCAATCGTTGGCGTCGACTTCCCGCCGGAGACAAGGCGGCGCTTGCGTTAGGCATGATGATTGTTTCCCTGTGCACGCCGGGCTGGGCGGTGCAAGGAATCATCATTCTGGTGATGTGGGTCTGTTTGCTCGGCGGCGCTCGTGTTCCGCTGCGCGATGCGCTGACCTGTGCCGCGATTCCATTGGGCTTTATTGCCGCAAGCACCGTGGCACAAGTCATCAGTTTGCATCTCGCCCATGGGATACCCGTTGTGGGTGTGTCGAGCGCGTCGCTTGAGCCGGCCGCTCGAGTCGCGTTGCGCAGTTTTGCCTGTGTCTCGGCCTTGTTGTGGCTGGCGCTGACGACGCCGCTGACCGATATCCTCCAAATGCTGCGCCGGTTCGGCTTGGGTCATGAGATCAGCGACATCGCCTTGATGATGTTCCGTTTCATCTGGCTGACGCTCGACTGCCTGGAGAGCGGCGTGCATTCGCAGGCGAATCGTTTGGGGTACGTGGGCTATCGTCGCGGCTTGCGCTCGACCGGACTGCTGATGGCGTCGTTGCTGCCACGCGTACTGGGGCGCGCTCGCCGCCTGGAGAATGGATTGGCAGCTCGCGGCTACAGCGGTGAACTGCGATTCATTCAGGTCAATCGTCCTACCTCGCGCCCGCGCCAGCTCGGCATCGTCACCTTGCTGGTCGCGGTGGCGGTGTTCGGGCGGATGATGCCCTGATGCTGGAAATGATCGGACTACACTATGCCTATCCCGGCGGCATTGCCGCGCTCGCCGGCGTCAGTCTGTCGATACAGCCTGCGGAAAAGCTCGCCATTCTCGGCGCCAACGGTGCCGGGAAAAGCACACTCCTGAATGTGCTGTGCGGCGCGCTGCGTCCCGCGCGCGGCAAGGTGTGTCTGGACGGCAGGGAGCTGCGTTACGACAAGACCGGGCTGCGAGAATTGCGCAGCCAAGTCGGCCTAGTACTGCAAGATCCGGACGATCAGCTGTTCGCGGCCAGCGTGTTCGAGGATGTGTCCTTCGGCCCGGCCAATCTGGATTTGGGCGCCGAGGAGATTCGAAGCCGCGTCGATACGGCACTCGATGCGCTCGAGATCGCCGACTTGCGAGAACGGCCCACGCACATGCTGAGCTTCGGTCAACGCAAACGCGTCGCCATCGCCGGCATCGTCGCCATGCAGCCGCGCTATTTGCTGCTCGATGAACCCAGCGCCGGACTGGATCCGTTGGGAGTCGGACATCTGATGAGCGCGCTGGCGCGGATATCGGCGCGGGGCACCGCCATCGCGCTGGCAACCCACGATGTCGATACCGCTTATGCGTGGGCCGATCGCATCGTCATCTTTCACAACGGGACGATTGCCTGCAGCGGTACACCGGAGCAGGTATTCGCTGATGAGGAACGGCTTCGAGAACTGCGCATGCGCGCACCCATCATCTGGGATATCGCGCAGGCGCTCAAGGCCCGCGGTGTACTCGACGCATCGTTGCCCATGCCGCGCGATCGCGAAAGCGTTCTCGAGCGGTTGAGGCGGTCCTAGTTCTGACTACAAGATTCTTGCGCCATGGGTCAATCGGTCGTTGCCGCCGCGCGCAGGCCCGCCGAAAGAATTAATGATCCCACCTCCGCTAGGCGGTTTTTTGCGCCTGGCTGCAAATTGACCCTCTGTTTAGTGTTTTCGGCACGAAGCCGAATTTTTGCGACTTGAAGCCTGAAAAGTCCACGGATTTCACGGCGGGCTTCGTGTTCGAGCCCTCGAAAATGTTCAACCTGGCGGTCGACTATTACGACGTCAAGATCAATCAGGACATCATCAGTGCCTTTGAAGCGGGCGGTCTTGGTATCGGAGGATTGAACAGTTTCCAGCGTTTAGGCCCCATCGTCACTCTGCCGCAAACGCAGGCAAATGGGACCACCGCGCCGGCACCGACTTCGGTGCCCCTGCTCACCTACATCAGCTTTCCGTATGTCAATGCCAGCCAGTCGCACACCAATGGCATCGACGTCGATATGCACGGCCAGTTCGATGCAGGCGTAATCGGTAACTTCAATGCGACTTTCAGCTACACCCGCATTCTGTCGTACATCCTATCGGCCGGCGCGAATGAGTTCCAACTTGCGGGCACTCATGGGCCAAGCGGCGTCTCGGGCGATACGGGCAATCCGAAGAACCGCGGCACCTTGGTGGTGGGTTGGGATAAGGGTCCCGTTTCCGCCAACGTGAATTTCAACTACGTGGGTGGCTTCAGCATTACGGATCCATCTTCCGGCCAAGCGACTTGCCAGGCGGCGATGAACGCTCAGTTCGACGCGAACGGAACCAAGTTCGTGCCCAACACGCCGTTCCCAAGCTCGTACTGCAATGTGGGGAGCTTTCTCGATGTGGATTTGAACGGCAGCTATCAGCTAAATGAGCACTTGCAATTGCGGTTGACGGTACTGAATGTGTTCGACAAGCCGGCGCCGTTCGACGCAGTCACCTATGGTGGTGGCGGTGGCGGCAACTACAGCACCCTGGATCAGGCAGGTGCGGTGGGCCGCTTCTATCAGGTGGGTGCGACGTACAAATTTTAACGTAAGCGTTCCTGGAGACTTGCAGGGCGGTGCGTCGCAAGCGCACCGCCCTTTTTTAGGGGCGATTGGCAGCAGCGGTGCCCGTTTCATCGAAGAGCAGCAGCCGTCCTGCGTTGCCTATGCCTAAGAAGGTGCTGACGTTGTGCAGCAGGGCCGCAATGATGGGCGCTTCCAAGCCGAGCACGCCTGCGGCGGCGAGCGCAGTGAGCACGAAAGTAAATCCCAAACCGATAGCGACGTTTTGATAGATGGTGCGGCGGCACAGGCGGCTGAGACGCACGCAGGTCCCTAAGCGCCGCAGATCGTTGGTCATCAGTGCAAGATCCGCGGAGGCCATGGCCACATCGGCACCTTGCGCGCCCATGGCTACGCCTACCGCACCCGCACGCAGCGCCAACGAGTCATTGATGCCATCGCCGACCACCATCGGCCGGTACCCCAGATTGATCTCGGACATCACGTGGCCCATTTTTTCCTCGGGCAGCATCTCTGAGTTCACCGTCGTGATGCCCACCTGCGCGGCGACCTGATTCGCTACCGCCGACCGATCGCCGGTGAGCAGCATGATGCGTTCGATGCCAAGCCCCCGAAGATCTCTGATCGCCGGCTCCGCGCTGACGCGCAACTGATCGTGAAACAACAGCCAGCCCAGAAACTGACTGCCCTGGCTGACGCCGGCAATGGGGCCGTTGTGAACCGGAGGCTCCGGCACCACGACATTCAGACGCTCGAACAAATCGACGCGGCCCAAAGCAACCACCTGTCCGCCATGACTGCCGGTGACGCCGAAGCCGCCCATTTCGCGCGCGTCTTCAATGACGAAGCGCTGCGCCTTGGGCACCTCGGCGACAGCGGCACGGCTCAAGGGGTGATTGCTGGTGGCGCCTAAGCTCGCGGCCAGTCGCCGCAGATTCGCGGGATCCACGCCGGGTGCGCTCATCACCTCGGCAAGATGCAAATCGCCGGTGGTGATGGTGCCGGTTTTGTCGAACACCACGGCAGTGACGTCCGCCAAATGCTCGAGGAAGGCCGAGCCCTTGATCAAAATGCCATGGCGCGCGGCAACGGCAATGGCCGCGACCGCGGTGGCGGGGGCAGCCAAGACCAGGGCGCAGGGACAAGAGGCCACCAGCACGGCGAGCATGGCGGGCACGTTGCCGGTGATCAACCACACACCCGCAGCCACCAGCAGCACCAGCGCCATGTACTGCCCGGCATAGCGGTCGAGCAGGCGCGTGACCGGCGGCTTGGCGTTCTCCGCTTCGCGCATCAGCGCAATGATTCGGCCCAGGGTGGTGTTCTCTCCGACCCGCGTCAGTTCGACGTGCAACAGGCCGTCGATATTCATCGCGCCCGCCAGCGCGGTGTCGCCTTCGTGTACTTCGACCGGCACGGACTCTCCGGTCAACGAAGCGAGATCCAGGCTGGAGACGCCGCGTCGCACGACGCCGTCGGCCGGCAGGCGTTCCCCGGCGCGCAGTTCGATCCGATCGCCGATCTGCAGTTGATTGGTGGACACCATGTGCATGGAACCATCGGCCGCTATGCGGCGGCTGTCGGCCTCGGTGAGCCGGCCCAGCGCTTTGATGGCCTCATGCGAGCCCAGCATGCTGCGCTCTTCCAGCACGTGCCCGATGGTCATGATGATGGGCAGGAACGCGGCGGTCATCAGATCGCCGGTCGCCCACGCGGCAATCAGGGCCAGTGCCACCAGGCGATCGGTGATGCCATGCAGACTGGGATGCCGCAAACTGGCCCACGCTTCGGAGAACACGGGAACCGCAACCAGTGCGGCGCCGACCCCGGCCACCAAGTCGGAAATGCCGCGCTGCGCCGGCAGAAACAAGCGAATGGCCCCGGCGACCACCAACAGACATAGCGCAGCGAGCGCCAGCGTGAGGCGCATGCCGAGCAAGAAGCGTTCGGCGCGATCCATCAACGGCACCGGTTTGGCGTGGTGTGACGGCGCGACTTCGGCCGCAATGTTGGCGTTGGCGTTCATTTTTGCTTCCCGGGCAGCACGAAGCGTGCGCCGCTTTGAGGATCGATCAACGTCACCGAGCCGACGCGGTTCATGATGTCCGCGACATTGGCACGATAGGCCTGCAGCAGCAGGCTGGTGCGCGTTTGCGGCGTCTCCTCATGCTCGATGGCGAGGATGTTGGCGGTATCGACGTGGGCATTTGCCACCCGCTCCTTGGCGGTGGCTTCGGCGGCGCTCAGCAGGCGATTGCTCTCGTTCTCGGCGCTCTGGCGCCGCCTCTCGGCATCGGTGCGCGCCATTGCCACGCCCCGATCTGCCGCCTGCGTGGCCGTGAGTACTGCATCGAAGGCGGTTTTTGCCTCCGGCGGCAACCAAGCCGTCATGTCGATGCGCTGCACTTCGATGCCCAGCGCCGAGCCCGCGGCCGCCAGTTGCTGCACGCGCGCATTGGTCGAGGCCAGCATGGAGCTGCGAACTTCGCTGCGCAGCGCCGTGATTGCCTGCGCGTCGGCTTCGGTCGCGCCGCCGGCCGCGTTTTGCACCACCAGAAAGTCGTTCAGGTTGCGGCTCGCGGTCACGCGCACCGCGGTGGCGCGAAACTCGCGATCGAGAGCCGCAGCCACATGCGACTCGGACAGCGCAAAGGCGACCGGGTCGGAGATGCGATAGAACAACGTGGCGTTCAGCAATACGACGTTTCCATCACCGGTAAGATAGGCCGCGACATTTGCAGGCAGGATTTGCGCGCCCGATTCGATCACGGCTCGAGCCTTGTCGCTCTCCGCCGCCAGCACCTCGACGTCCTGACTCAACTGCCGATCGGGTCCCGGCAACAGGCGCACCGTTTCAATGGGCCGGGGCCAGGCGATCAACAACCCCGCCTGTTGGGTGCGTACGATCCGGCCAAAGCGCAGCACCACGGCCTGCGAGTCCGGAGCGATCTCGCGCACATTGTTGGTCGCCCACAGCAGCGCCAGCAATAGCGTTGCCACATACACGACTTTGAAACCGATCGCCACCGATTGGGCGATCGGACCGGGTGGTGGCGGCGGAGGCGGCCCCTCGGGTCGCGCGGCGCCCGTTTCAAAGGATGGCGATTCGTTCATCGTCAATGTGTCTTCTCGGCGGGAGCGCTGGGCGCAGTCGTGGGCGCGGCGCTGCTTGAAGCCCCGGCGATGCCGTCGACCAGCACGCGAAACGGCGCTGCGTCGGTGCGCAGAACCAAGGTGGTGTTGCGTCCCACCACCTTGCTGATCGAATCCAGCGAGCGCAGGGTGGTGTACAGACCCGGGTCGGCGCGATAAGCATCCGAATAGATCCGCGATGCGGCCTGCTGCGCGTTCGCCTCGGTCTTCGCAGCTTGTTCGCGCGATTGCGCCACCAGTTCGCGCGCATCGCGATCTGCATCGGCGCGAATCGCGGCAGCTTGACGCAGTCCTTCGGCGGTCCTTTCGGCAGCCACCGTCTCGCGTTCCGCGCGCATCCGCGCCACCGTGGCGGCCAGCGTCTCGTCGGGCAAAGTCATGCGCTCGACACCGACCTGGCGGATCTCGATGCCGTACACCTCCAGCATGCGCGGCGCGATTTGTTGCCGCAGCTGCTCTTCGAAGGCGTCGAGTTTCACCTTGTTGCGATCGACATTCACCAGGTCGGTCAGATCGTAATTGCTGGAAGTAATGTGCAGCGCCGCGCTGACATAACTGCGCAGCTGACGCGCCGCCTCGTCAGGCTGGTTGCGCACCGAGCGCAGGAACTGGCGGATGCGCTGCGGATCTCCCGGCACCTGCCACGCGACATAGGCCTGCACCAGCACGCGCAGGCCGTCGCGCGTGCCCACATCTTGCAGGCCGGTGGATGAAGTGCGCAGCCGCAAATCGATGGGGATCACGCTTTCGACCGGTATGGGCCATTTCCACGACAATCCCGGTTCGAGATCGACCCGCACCGGACTGCCGAAGCGCGTGATGACGCCGGCTTCACCGGCCGGAACCATGACGATGCAGGCGGTCGCAACGGCGGCGAGCAGCACCAGCGCCGCAACTCCAATGCGCACCGAGAATTCAAATCGCTCGTGATCGTGATCGTGATCGTGATCGTGATCGTGATCGTGATCATGGTCGTGATCGTCATGATCGTTGTCGTCGTTATGATGATGGCCGAACATGGTTTAGTTGTCGCTTTCGACCTCAGGGGTTAGAGACGGTTGAGCGGCTGCTGCCGGGGCCGGCGCGGCGCCGGTAGCCGCGCCCGTAGGCGCGCTCGGCGCAGCGATTGCGCGCAAATCGATTATCGGGCCCTGCGCCGAGTTCAGGCGATGATCCACGATGGTCAGTGGCGTCTGAATCAGCGCTGCGATGATGTTGTGATTGGAACGTTCGAAC
>JAXDQN010000215.1:0-6219 GCA_034667865.1 Gammaproteobacteria bacterium | reverse complement strand
GCTCAGGCGGCGGGCAGCTGCACGGAAGCCGCGAAGTTCGGCGACGGCCAGAAACATGACCAAGCCGTCCAAATGGGATCTTTCGATTGGTAAGCTCACCTTCACAGTCGGTTCCGAATGCGCCAGATTGTCGAACAAAGATGGGTGGCTTAGGCTGGGATCATGGTTTCCGAATCTAGGAGAAAGAGCATGAAGACCAGCGCAAACACCGCAATCAACAGCCTCAACGATTCACCTATGCGTGCGTATCACCTGGAGCGTCTTGGAAGCCTGGCCGGGCTTGTCGCGGTCGAGCAGGAAATACCATCGCCCGGCGCTGGGGATGTCCTCGTAAGGGTGCGAGCCAGCTCCTTAAATTTCCGGGACCTGCTGATCATCAATGGGGTGTACCCCATACCGGTACCCCCAGGGCGGGTGCCGTTGTCGGATGCGGCCGGGGAAATTGTCGCCGTTGGCGCGGGTGTTGCTCGATTCAAAGTCGGGGATCGGGTCATTAATTCCTTCTTCCCGAACTGGTTCGGCGGATCGTTTAATCAGATGCCGGATCAATATGTCGCCAATCGCGATGGATGGCTGACGGAGTACAAGGTCGTCAGCGCGGAAGCGCTTGTCTCAATGCCCGAGCATCTGACATTTGATGAGGCGGCAACGCTGCCGTGTGCCGCCGTGACGGCCTGGTCGGCGCTCGCCGGAACCGGGTCCGGTGATATCGTGCTCACCGAGGGTACGGGCGGAGTCTCGCTCTTTGCTGTGCAACTTGCCAAGGCGATGGGTGCGCGCGTCATTGCAACGACCTCAAGCCCCGAGAAAGCCCGGCGTCTCACTGAGCTTGGCGCAGACCATGTTATCGACTATCGCGCTTTGCCGGAGTGGGGCGATCAGGTGCGTGCGCTCACCGGTGGTCGTGGCGTGGATCGTGTGGTGGAGGTCGGTGGCCCCGATACCTTAGTGCAATCGATCAAGGCAGTCGCCTATGGCGGCCAAGTGTCCATGGTCGGGGTGCTAGGGGGCGCAGTGGGCGGTCTGGACTTCATGACCATGTTCTTGAGTCAGGCTACGTTCCGACCGATCGCAATCGGCAGTAGACGCGACCTCGAGGAGGTGTGCCGCGTAATGAAACAACATGGCATGCGGCCGGTCATCGACAGCGTGTTTTCCTTCGACGATGCCGCAGCAGCTTTGCACCATTTCGCTGACCGTCAACTTTTCGGAAAGGTCGTCATCCGTCATTGATCGTCAGGGGCCAATGGGCCGCAGAAGAATGCCATGTCGACGTGCTTAGGTGCGCTTCCGTAGGAATGATCACGCTTCATCATGGTGTCGAATCTGAATGACTCTTGGAGCGCATACGGTAAGGGAAGGACGAGCGGCAGTGGAACCTGCACGCGGACTCAACAGACGGTCAGTCAGAATCGCAGCCATGTCACTCTCCTCGTGGCTTAAGCGGTTGCTCGAGCCCGAGAAGAAGCTGCAATCGGCTAGCGCATCAGCACCGTTCGGCCATCAGTACTTTCTCGGGCCATGATCCAAACCCACGACGGGCCGCCGGCAAACATGCGTGGTCGGCCCGCATCAGGGGTCGGGGTACTAGGTTGTGGGTCCATAGGACGTGCAAAATCTCCGGTCAAATCAAACTTTTCCAGCGCATAAACCGTCCGCCTTGCGTAGATCGGCACAGTGAATATACTATACCCTGTACAGTATATGGAGCAACCCGATGGCCTCGCCGAACCTTCATCAATTCCATCCTGAAGTGCTCAAGCGACTCAAGCGAGCCGAGGGCCAGTTGCGCAGCGTCGGGGAAATGATCGAAACGGGACGGTCCTGTCTGGAAGTCGCGCAACAGCTGCATGCCGCCGAACGTGCGGTGCGCGAGGCCAAGAAGACCTTCATCAATGACCACTTGGATCATTGTCTGGACCACGTTGTCGATGCGAAGAGCCCGCAAGCCCGCGCATCGGTTGATGAGTTCAAGACCATCGCCAAGTATTTATAAGTAAGCCCGCGATGAGCGGATTCATTGGTCTGGTTGGCCTGGTCTTTTGGATTTGGCCGGTCCTCTAACATCGCAAATCAATCACATGAATAAACAACACGACTCCGACGAGCATCCCGATCACGCCCACGAAGGGCACGCCCACGAAGGGCACGACCACGCTGGGCATGATCATAGCGGGACCGCTAGCGAACAACGCCTGCGCGCAGCCCTCGCGCTGCTCCTTGCCTTTACCGTAGTCGAAGCCGTAGGCGGTTTCTGGTCAAACTCCATCGCACTGCTGGCCGAGGCGGCTCATATGTTGGCCGACTCTGCATCGTTACTGCTGGCGATAGTCGCAATCCGCGTGGGCCGCCGGCCCGCCGATGCGAAACGCACGTATGGTAATAGGCGCTATCAGACGCTCGCCGCTTACACGAATGGCGTGACGCTGCTGGCACTCACCGTTTGGATCGTCGTGGAGGCCTCCCGCAGGCTGATCGTTCCTCCGCAGGTCAATGGCAAGATCATGCTGGGAATTGCGGTGATCGGAGGTATCGCCAACCTCGCGGCCTTTGTTGTGTTGTCCGGCGCCAAGTCGCTCAACGAACGCGGCGCACGAGCACACATATTGAGCGACCTCCTGGGTTCGGGTGCGGCGACAGCGGCGGCTTGCGTCGTCCTGCTCTTTGGCTGGCTACCCGCAGATCCGTTACTGTCTATCGCTGTGTCGGTTCTGATCTTTCGCTCCGGCTGGCAGCTGACTCGTGAATCGGGGCATATTCTGCTCGAGGGCACGCCACCTGGCTTTAGTGTCAGGCAAGTCAAGCAGCATCTGACCGGGATACGGGGGGTCTGCAGCATTCATCACGTGCACGCCTGGTCTCTGACCGGCGAGAGTCCCATGGTCACCCTGCATGCTGAGATCTCAGATGATGCGGATCGACCGCAGGTATTAACGGCGATTTTGAGTCGATTGCGTGAAAGACTAGGCGTCGAACATGCCACGGTGCAGATGGAGCACGGCCCCTGCGCGGATCCCGGCGCAGCCGATGATTGCCATGACTCCTCCGCGTCAATTGAACACGCCAAATCATAAATGTGAACCTGCGCTGAATTGTGAACGTTGGAAGAGCGCGATGGCTATCGCAAACTGCAGGTACAGCAAACCCAGCGGGACGAGGCTTGCGCCACTCACGCGTTGCCGTCGAAACATCAGCCACAATAGAATAACGGCGGCAGTCGCTGTGGATGCCCCGATCACCAGCGGTGGATCGAATCGCCACGTTGTAAAAAGCACCCCGAGCCCTGCAGGCACGGTCGCTTGAATCATCATTGCGCCGGAGATATTGGCGAGCGCCAACCGCTCACGTCCCTGGCGAACCCAAATCAGTGCGTTCAGCGTTTCGGGGAGTTCAGTCGCCACGAGACTCAAGATCAATGCGACCAATTGCGGCGAGGCCCCCAGGTGAGTGCCGATGTTTGCCAGTTGAGCCACGAAGGTATGAGAGGCGAGGGCGATCACCAGAAGGGCGCTGAGTGCCTGCAAGGAAGCCCAGGCCAGAGTCGGGGTCGGGTTGTTCGGTCTAAACTTGAGGGGCTCCAATTGTTCATCGTCATGTTCCCTGCCATGTCCTGCGGTGACTTCACGCCATACATACAGGGCGTACGCGCCAAATAGCAGAATTCCAATCCAGCGCTTGAAGGGGAAGCTCACGAGTCCTAGCGCGAGAGCGACGATAAAAATGAGCAAAAACCAAGCCTGGTCACTACTCAATCGCTGCGTATCAACTTGAAGCTCGGTATTGGCGCGCCGCAAATTCCGGCGAGAAGCCCAGAGCACAATTCCCACCACTGCATAGGAAATGGTGGACAACACCAAGGGTCCACCGACGGCGGCCCCTACACCGATCGCCTTCTGCGCTGGGTCGTGCCCGAAAACCACGGCGACAAAGGTCACGGCAGATTCGGGGAGCGCGGTGCCAAAGGCGGCAAGGACGGTTCCTGTGGCTGTGGCGCCGATGCCTAAACGGCGGCCCACCCATTCCACGCCGTTCACGAAATATTCGCAGGACAAGTAAATTGCCGCGGCACACAGCAAAAAGAGCACCACACTGACAGCCATGCTGAAAACCTTGGCCGGGCGAGCGATAACACCAATGGCGCTTGCGACATCGCTCGCCCGGCAAAGGTGAGGACATCGAAGGCCAAAGGTCTCGCCAGGCGACATCGGGGTCAGGACGATCCCGAAATCACTGCCCGCGCCATAGCATGAGGATGCTAAGTCTGTTGACGCGGGCTCTTCTTGGGGAAGAAGACGGCTACTCCCCAATGACAATTTCGGTTGGAAGCTTAAAGAATTGACGAGCAAACCGCAAACCGTAAATGGTTGACGGCACACCGAGCTAGGTCACGAATTGCGATTGCCGGCGACTGTCGACGGCAATCGATCGCGCACTGACAGCCTGGAATAATCCACTTTGGATCAAGGAATGAAGCCGCGTTTACTTCGATGTCGGCGGCCGCGGAATCACTGCGTCTCCGCCGCAGAATACCGCATTTTGCGGCTCTGTTTTCTGTTTACAATGTCGCCCGCTCACGCATTCACGAATCCCCGGCTCATGCTCCGTTCCTTCGCACCGGCTCTATTTGTATTCTTCTGGTCGACCGGCTTCATCGCGGCACGGGGAATCGTACCCCATGCGGATGCCCAGTTATTTCTGCTGTGTCGATTCACCGCTGTCGCGCTGATTCTGGCCATTGCCGCGACTGCGTCTCGTACGCGCTGGCCGTCGCCGCGGCAGGCCGTATGGCATCTGTTGACGGGCGCAGTAATGATGGGGTTATACCTGGCGTTGAGCTATTGGGCCATCGCGCAGGGGTTGCCTGCCGGCATCATGGCTCTGATGGGGGCGCTCCAGCCGCTGTTCACGCTTCTGCTGATGCTATCGAGCGGCCGCGAGCGTCCTACCTTGTCGATGGCGCTGGGATTGTTCATCGGCTTTCTCGGCGTGGTGCTCGTCCTGTTGCCGAGGTTTGAGAATCGCGCACTAGGCGCCGTTGATTCCGCCAGTGCGGTAGTAGGCTTGCTTAGTGTCGTGGCGCTGACATTGGGAACCTTGGCGCAGCACAGGCTGGCGAACGATGATCTCCGAACATCGGGGTGTCTGCAAAATTGTGGTGCAGCGATCATCGCTACACTTGCTTTGTGCAGCGTCGGCACCCTGCGTTGGGACGGCAGCCCCGTTTTGTGGGGCACGTTGGTTTGGGCAGTACTTCTCTTATCAATTGCCGCTCAGAGTCTGTTGATGTGGATGTTGCGCCACGGGGAGGCTACTCGCGTGACTGCCTTAATGTTGCTGGTACCGCCGCTGGCGGCGCTTTTCGCCTTTGTGCTATTCAAAGAAGCGCTCAGCGCGCTGCAATTCGTCGGATTCGCGCTGGCGCTGGCGGGCGTTGTGTTGGCAAGAAGGACGGTTTAGTGAAGCTGTTGACGGCGTCATTGCGCAGTATTTGCATCGTGGGCGCGCTGGTTGTAACGCCGCTGGCAAATGCCGGAGGTTCTGAGACGCCCGAGGATGCCGTGCGCGCCTTGGAGCGGGCCTACACGCAGAGGAATGTGGATGCTGCGGTTGCAGCGCTCGATTTCGTCGAAGAGGGCAGGCAAATGCTTCAAGAGACCAATCCTGTGGCGGCGAATGACCCTGAAATCATCAAGCAGACCGCCGCGGCTTTGGAGCTGGAATTTCGCAACGATCTGCGGAAAAACGGTTTTCCGGATTTCGGCAAAATGACCTGTACTTTTCCAAGCAAGCAGCAAATGGCGCCGGGGTTGGTCAAATTTTCGGAGCAATGCGTCGCTGCGGACGGCGCAAGGTTCAACGAGAAGCGAATTGTTATGAGGAAGGACGCTGGTTGGCGGGTAGTCTTGCCGTCACCCGTGTTTTGAAATGGGCGCCAGAGACGAGCCGTATTGGCGCTTCTGATCGACTGGGGTCTGAAGCGGCGTCGAAGGCTTGCCACGGACGCTGTATTTTGGAAAATTCGACCAAGTGATCCACGAAGGTGCGGATCTTGAGCGGCAGTTGCTGGCGACTGACGTAAACCGCGTAAATGTTTTGTTGCTTGAACGGATACTGGGTCAGAACCGGGATTAGCACGTCTTTGAACATAGGGTCTTCAAAGGCCATGCGCGGCAGTGGAGCGAGACCTATGCCGGCGCACACGGCATGCGTGACCGCGAC
>JAXDQN010000214.1:0-3021 GCA_034667865.1 Gammaproteobacteria bacterium | reverse complement strand
TGGATTGCGCAATTGCAGCGGCGACACATTCACCGCAATGCGTACGGCGGGCAGCCCGTCATTGCGCCAACGCTGATAGTCTTCAATCGCTTTGCGCAGTGCCCAGCGCCCTACATCATGTATTAGTCCGGTTTCTTCGAGGATATGAATGAAGCGACCGGGCGGAGTTAGGCCGGACACGGGATCATTCCATCTGATCAGCGCCTCGGCCCCAGTCAGCTTGCCGGTCACAATGCTTACCTTAGGCTGGTAGTGAAGCACGAATTCTTCTCTTTCTAGTGCTCTTCGCAGGCGATTTTCTATGCCCAGACTCAGAGCCACGGTTTCAGTCATTTTCTGCGCGTAAAACAGGTATCGGTCCCGGCTCGCCTTGGCTTTCTTCAGCGCCGCTTCGGCATTGTTGAACAATGTATCGGCGTCAGTGCCATCATCCGGAAATACGGCGACGCCAATCTTAGCCGCCATACGGTACACCGCATCATTCAGGCTAAACTCATGCTTCATAAAAGCCACGATCGTTTTCTCAAGCTCTCGCGCGACGTTCGCCTCGAACATGACTTTGGGCAGCACAACGGCAAAATGATCTGCATCGAGGCGCGCGACGAGATTGACGTTTTCGGCGTTCTGCGCCAGCCACTCAGCAACTTGCTTCAAAAGCGCGTCACCGGCCGATCTGCCCAGGCTGTCGTTCAGCTTCTTGAACCGCTCCAAGTCGATCAGAAACACGGCCATCTTGTGACCACCATCGGCGGCACTCAGCATGTACTGCGCGACCCGCTCAAGAAACGATCGACGGTTCGCGAGTCCCGTGAGCGTATCGTAATTAGAGAGGCGATCTATTCGCCCCTGCCAGTCGAGATGATCGATGGCGAACGCGATATTGCCGGCTAATTCGGTTAATACCAGCAAACCCTCCGCGTCAAAGAATTCCGGTTTGCTCGTGTACAGTGCCAAGACGCCGATTGGATTGTCCGAAACAATCAGCGGAAATACGGCTAACGAGCGAACACCCGACTGCGCGTGCATTTTGCCGAAGATGAGAGTTTCGTCGTTCTGTACGTCGTTGGAGATAGCCGGCGCTCTCTTTCTGATCGCCGTCGCAGCCAACGTTTCTCCCTCCAGCGTGCCCTCGCTCGAGGCGAAATGGCCCTTGATTGCGGACATGACCGGCTCATCGTCGCCCGCCCAGGCCACCGGAACAATCCGGTTCTCGTTGTGATCTATCACAGCTATCCAAGCCATTTCGAATTCGCCGTGCTCGACCGCAGTTTTGCAAGAGCGGTTGAAAAGGTCCGCGCGATCACGTACTCGCACCACCGCGGTACTTATGCCGGTGACCATTGCGTACAGGCGATTGAGGCGCTTGAGTTTGTCTTCCGCCCCCCTTCGTTCGGTTCGATCCCGTGCCACCTGCCACCCGGAAACGACGGCGATCAACAATGCCAGGGCGCTTCCCACGATCAAGGCGATCCGGGCCTCACGATAACGGTTTGCGGCCGCTGATTTGCGTTCGCGCAGCAACTGCTGCTCTTCCGCTTCCATGTCGCGAGCCGCGATGTGAAACGCATTCAGAAGGGAACCGTCCTGCCCGCTGCGAATCAGAGCCGCCGTATCCTCGGCAGCCGGCGTCCGCAGCAAACTTTCGATGGTGTCACCACGCTGAACCATTCGTTGCAGCAAATCCGCGACAATACTTAGGCGACGTTGCTGACGTGGGTTATCTGCCGTCAGTGCTCGCAGGGCTCTTTGTTCATTGTCAGCCAACGACGCATTGGCGTGCGACCGTTCGAGAAATGCGTCCGTGCCGCTCAAAGCGAAATCACGATACCCATTCTCAATATTTTCTATCCGCAAGCGCAGGTTCGCGAGATGTTCGAGAATCTCATCCGTATGCTGGGCCCATTGGGCACTTTCAAAGGAGGCGAGAACGCTGCGGTAGGCGACGATCCCGACGACAAGGAGCACAGCCATGACCGCACCGAACGCGGCCTGCACTTTTAGAGCAACTGGTAATTCTATCTTCATCTAAATCCGTGACAAAAAGCCGCACTTCGACCGAACGCAAGCCCCATAAAAATCAAGAGCTGATTCGAACGAATGCCCCTGGCCCTGCATTTAAACAGGCTGCCGGCTCAACCCACCGTGTGATAGTCGACATTAAGGTCAATACTCAACCCTCAGCTATGGGTGTAAGCCGTAGGGAATTCCCTGCGATAAGCCCTCGGGGAGGCCCTTAATGCGCTTAAGGGTTGGCCGCTCGATTCGCCGCAGAAAGGTTGAGCTCCACTGGTCTTTCCGGCGCCTCTAAAACGCCCGCGAGCGGCGCTTCATTGCGGTATTTTCCAAGATCGTCGTGCCGTCTTGCCCGTAAAGAAATTCACCGACAAAGGCTCGGCCGATATCGTCCTGATCAATCGTCCCAAACGATCCTGGAACCAAACGTCCCAGCAAAGCAAGAAACCCTGGGGTGTGCGCATTGCCCGCGATGATGCCGGGGCGAAAAATTGCTAAACGTTTAAATCCGAGGCTCCGCACCGCATCTTCTTTTTCGCCCATGAAACGGGCATAACGAATCCAACTCTTGGCGCTACTCCCGGCTGCCGAAAGGAGTCCGAATCGTTCGATTCCCGCTGCCAGGCAACCACGCGCAAAGGCGCCGACCAGGCCGATCTCCAGCTTCCTGATGTCCTGATCGCTCCATTGCTGACTGCCTTTACCGATGCCAATACACGATGCGGCATATAACGGTTCACCCGGCGCGCTGCAGGTCCTGGCAAGTTCGACGATCTCACTGTCAAAAGTTGCCGCACGGGTATCCATGATCACCTGGCGCAGACGCGCATCGGCAGCAACAGGAATCGTGCGGCGATTGACCATCACTACTTCCGTGCACGCTCCAGCAGCGAGCAAGGCACGCACCAGTCCCGACCCCACTTGCCCGGTGCCACCGACGACCAAAACGCGAAAACCCATGATCAGCCTTTTTCCGAGTAATTCCGCTGGCGATTCAGCGTCACAGAC
>JAXDQN010000213.1:0-8257 GCA_034667865.1 Gammaproteobacteria bacterium | reverse complement strand
ATCAGCCCGTTCTGCTCCGCCAGGGGAATGAACTCGTCGGGGGACACAAAGCCGCGTTGCGGATGCCACCAGCGCAGCAGCGCCTCGACCGCTTCGACCCGCATGTCGCTCACCGCCAGACGCGGCTGGTATACCAAGTTGAATTCGCCGCGATCCAGCGCCTTGCGCAAGTCCGCTTCCATGGACAGATGCTTTGCCGCTCGCGTGCTGATCGATTTCTTGAAAAACTCCAGGTCGCCCTTGCCGGTTTTCTTGCCGTGGTGCATGGCGGCATCGGCATTCTTGACCAAGGCCTCGGCCGTCGCGGCGTCGGCCGGATACAGACTGACGCCCATGGTGGCGGACAACGGAATTTCCTGTTGTGCGAACACGAAGGGGCGCGCCAGCGCCAGTTGCACGCGACGCGCCACCACCTGCGCCGTATCCACCGTCGAGATGCCCGGAAGCGCCAACGCGAATTCGTCACCGCCGGTGCGCGCCACCCAATCGTTGATGTCGCTCTTGGTGTCGCCGTCGCCATCCCCGGCTCGCTGGGTATCGCGCAAACACAGCTGCAGACGATGCGCGATTTCCTTGAGCAGGCTGTCGCCCACCGCTTGGCCCTGGGTGTCGTTGATGCGCGAAAAGTTATCGACGTCCAGCATCAACACCGCCAAGCCGCGCTGGCGCGGCATGGCCCAGGCCACTTGCTGCTCCAGAATCTGCACCAGCCGCTGTCGATTGGGCAAACCCGTCAGCGGATCGTAGTACGCCAAGTAGCGGACGCGCGCTTCGCTCTCACGCAGCTGATCTTGGGTTTGTTTGGCGCGCACCAGGAACTTGACCCGCTCGGCCAGCAGCATCGGGTTGATGCCTTTGGAAGAGAAGTCCGTGGCGCCGGCGTTGTAAGCTTGTTGCACCGACGCCATGTCATCCAAGCTGGTCTGCAACAGAATCGGCACGTGGCGCGACGCGGGCTGCGCGCGCAATGTGCGGCACACATCGAAGCCGCTCATCCCCGGCATCACCACATCCAGCACTACACAGTCCGCCGGCTGCTGGCGAAACAGCTCCAGCGCACTCTCGCCGTCGTCGGCGGTGACGACTCGGAACCCGGCTACCTCCAAGGCGCTGCCTATCAGCAATCGAGCGCCAGGATCATCGTCCACCACCAGGACGGTTGCGGGCTCTTGAGTCTCTACTTTAGGTGAAGTCATCGTTCCCTCGGGTACTACGCCGCACTCGGCGAGCGTTCGCGCATCAGTGCCGTACAGAAATCAAGATACTCTCTGCGAATCCTCTGCACCACCGGGGCAACCCTGGTGATGCCGCCTTCGCGCACCAGCGCCTCGCATTCCTTGGTCACGGCCGCGAGCCGCACGCCGCCCAAGTTGGCGGTGCTCGATTTGAATGTGTGCAAGGCCTGCGACAGCGCCTCGGGCTCAACGTTCGCCGCGGCGGCCCCGATGGCATCAATTAGCCGTGGAGAATGTTGCACGTATAGCTCGATCATGGAATTGAGCAACGCCGGACGCTGTAACGCAGCAATGTTGCGCAGCACTCCCGCGTCGACCAGCGGCAGACGCGAGGCATCGCGTCGTTCGTGTTCCGGCAATACATGCAGCGCCAGCCAACGTTTGAGCAACGCAGCCACCTGCTGCTGCGAGAATGGCTTGCTCAAGAAATCATCCATACCCGCCGCGAGGCAGCGTTCGCGGTCGCCTTCCATCGCATTGGCGGTCAGTGCAATGATGGGAATTCGCGCGCCTCCGGAGTTCTGCTCGCGACGGCGCAATTCAGCGGTTGCGGTCAAACCGTCCATGACCGGCATCTGGCAATCCATCAACACCGCATCGTAGGCGGCGTCATTCATGGCCTCGATCGCGCGCCAGCCGTTTTCCGCCGCGATCACCACACAACCGAGACTTTCGAGCATGCCGACGGCGACTTCGCGATTCACGGGGTTGTCTTCGACCAATAATATCTTTGGCACGAAGGCCCGGCCGGCGGCGCGCGGCGCTTTGGCGTCGCCGTGCGCCGCGTCAGGCAGATTCAACCCCATGCGCACCCCGGTATCGTCGAGCGCCGCGTCCGGCGCCGCGGACACCGCGCGAGTCACGCAATTGAGCAACTGCGATCGGCGTAGCGGCTTGGTGAGAATGGCGGCGAACAATTGCACCGCATTGGCATCGCTCTCATGGCCATCACGAGTGGTCAGCATGATGAGATGCAATGCCGCCAGGCGCGCATCGTCGCGGATTTTCTGCGCCAATTGAATGCCGTCCATACCGGGCATTTGGTCATCCAACAACGCGAAGTCGAATCGCACGCCCTCGTCCGAGGCGAGCACCTGCAGCGCGGCATCGCTGCTGTCGACGTTGATCACCTCCACCCCCCAGGACTGCAGGTGTTGCGTCAGGATCTCACGGTTGCTGGCGTTGTCATCGACGATCAGCGCGCGCAGTCCCGCCAATCTCATGCGCGGCAGCCGGGTGAAAGTCGGGCTGGCTTCGACCACCGGATCGAGCCGCACCTCCAGCCAGAAGCTCGAGCCTTGACCGACTACGCTGTCGACGCCGATGCTGCCGCCCATCAGCGTCGCCAGTTCGCGGCAAATAGCCAGTCCCAATCCGGTGCCGCCGTACTTGCGCGTGGTGAAGGAGTCCGCCTGGCTGAAGGCGTTGAAAATCTCGGCCTGGGCGTCCGCGGAAATGCCAATGCCCGTGTCGGCCACCTCGAAGCGCAGCAGCCCCTGATTATCGACCGCGCGAACCCGCACGATCACCTCGCCGATCTCGGTAAACTTGATGGCGTTGCCGACCAGATTGATCAGAATTTGGCGCAGCCGCGTCGGATCGCTGCGCACCTTGGCGGGGACCTCCAATTCCACCGCGCAGGCAAGCTCCAAACCTTTCGCATGCGCGCGCGCTGCGCATATTTCGACGGCCTGCTCGACGGTCTCGCGCAGGCCGAACTCGATCTGCTCCAGCTCGAGCCTGCCGGCTTCCACTTTGGAGAAATCCAAAATGTCGTTGATGATCTGCAGCAACGCTTCGGCCGACTGCGAAATGGTCTTGGACAGATGCCGCTGCCGCGGCGTGAGCTCGGTGGCCTGCAGCAACTCGGACATGCCCATCACGCCGTTCATGGGCGTGCGTATTTCGTGACTCATGCGCGCCAGAAATTCGCTCTTGGCGCTGCTGGCGCGTTCCGCCGCCTCCTTGGCGCGGGTGGCCTCATCGATCACCGATTGCAGTTCGCGATTGGCGTTGCCCAAATTCTCGGTGCGGTCTGCAACCTGCTGCTCGAGAAATTGGCGGTACTTTTCCAGCCGCGAATCGCGATGCCTGATTTGACCCAGCATTTGATTGAAGCCGTCGATGAGCGAGCCGATCTCATCCCCTGAGCTGCGTTCGACCCGCAGGCTGTAGTCCTCTTCAGCGGACACTCGCTGCATGGTGTGCGCCAGATTCACGATCGGCCCCGAAATCTGCCGCTGCAGCCGCGCCGCCAACCAGTACGACACGAACAGCGCGGAGGCGATGGCGAGGAGCACGACGATGACGTAGTAGCGCCAGTCCGGGTAGAGCGCGGCCAGGGGCACCAGGATGCGAACATAACCCACCACGGCGCCCGATCGTGTCGCCGGCACCGTTATTTGAAACTGCCGGCCCTGCACAAACTGTTGACCGACGCCGGGATTCAAGCGCGGCTGCTCGGCCGAATCCAAGCCGGCTGCATCGCTCGCTCGGTCGTAGTAAGCGAAGCGGTGATGATCGGCCAGATACACTTCCGCGACATCGACGAGGGGATCATCGTGCAATTCGCGCAGTGCATCGAGCGCCGCCTCCGGCTGGGAGCTTTGCGCCGCTTGGATTACCGCGATACCCGCGGTACGTGCGATTTCTTCAGCACGCTCCTGCACGTAACCGTGCAAATGCATCAGGTTGGTGGCCAGATGCATCAGCATCGCAATGGCGAACGCCGCCATGGCCGGAACGATGATCAGCACTCGCAATTTGCGCTCGACTGGGAGGTCGGCAAACCAACGCAACAAAACCCCTCCCTTTCACCGCGCTAATGGATTATGACCTCACTTCAAGTTGTCGGCTTGGGCGGCGAATTCTGCTGGTTTAGAGCGTGACGGACTTCACGTTGCGCGGCGATGCAGCGCCGCGCCTGCGGCCAATCGAACGCCGGCCCGGGATCGGTTTTTCGACCGGGCGCCACCTCGCTATGACCGGCAATGCGCTGCGGCGACAGCAACGGATAGGCGGCACACAGCGCGGCGATTGTCGCCGCCAGCACTTGGTATTGCGCCGGCTCGTAAGGCACGGTATCAGCCCCCTCGAGCTCCACGCCGACGGAATAATCGTTGCATTCGCTGCGGCCCTGGTAACTCGATCGCCCCGCATGCCATGCCCGAGCGTTGAAGCTGACGTACTGGGTCAGCGCACCGTCGCGGGCGATCACCAGGTGCGAAGAGACGCGCAGGCCCTCGATCTCGGCGAAGTACGGATGCTGCTCGGGCGGCAGGCTGTTGGTGAATAGCCGATCGATCCAAGGGCCGCCGAATTCCCCGGGCGGCAGGCTGATGCCGTGAACCACGATCAAATCGATCGGTGAGCCTTCGGGGCGCGCATCGAAATTGGGCGAAGCCACCTGCCTGGCGCCGCTCATCAATCCGCTGTCGAGGTCGACTTGCAATGGACTTCCCGTGGGTTTCCGATCCGACGCGTAAGCATATGCGACAATCGATGGCATATGAATCCCATAGTTGGCGCACTCCCGCCATGCGGCTGACGCGCGTTTATGTCGACGCCGATTTGCATTCTGGCGGCAGCGTCGAGCTGGCGCGCGAAACCGCGTCGCATCTGGCCAAAGTGCTGCGCGCGCGCAGCGGCGATGAAGTGATTCTATTCAACGGCCACGGCCGCGAATACCGCGGCGTCATCGATGCGGTGCGCGGCGCGCGCGTGTCGGTTGCGGTCGGCGCCGCGCGTGAGGTGGAGCGCGAGTCGCCGCTGCGAATCACCTTGATTCAATGCGTGCCGCGCGGCGATCGCATGGACTTCGTGGTGCAAAAGGCCACGGAACTCGGAGTGGCGTGCATCATGCCGGTATTGAGCCAACGCAGTGTGGTCAAGCTCGATAGCGCGCAGGCTGCGGCGAAACGGCTTCACTGGCAGGCGGTAGCCATAAGCGCCTGCGAGCAGTGCGGACGCAATCGCCTGCCGCGTCTCGAACCTGCGCAGCCACTGCTGAATTTTCTCGGCGCCTTACAGCCCGCGCAGGCCGGTTCGATGCGCCTGGTGTTGGAACCGGATGCTGAAACGCCGGCGAGCCCGCTCGCCCGGTCCGGCCTGCCGACGCAGGATGTGGAATTCGCCATTGGTCCCGAAGGCGGCTTTGCGCCCGAAGAAATCGAAGCTTTTGAACTGACGGGATTCACCCGCATAGGGCTGGGACCGCGGATACTGCGCACGGAAACTGCGGCCATCGCGGCCCTCGTTATGTTACAAACCCGGTTCGGCGACATGTCTGAGCTGTGGTGACGTAGGCGTTGACCCACGTCACGTCGCGGGCGGCAGACGGATTTGCAGCGGCCGTCGGGCAGCGTCTAATGGATCACCTGGAGCAATCGGTGGGATGCGCATGATCAATCGAACTCGCACGAGCGTGGCGTTGCTGCTCCTGGCATTGCTTACGGCATGCGGCGGCGGCAGCAGTCCCGGCGCCAACGCGCCTCCCATGCCCACCGCGCCTGCAATCAGCAACCAGCCGCAGGATCAAAGCGTGACGGTCGGCGAAAGCGCAGCGTTCACGGTGACTGCCGGCGGCACCGCGCCGTTGCTATATCAATGGCAAAAAAACGGCGCCAACATTTCCGGCGCCACCTCGTCGAGCTACAGCACGCCGGCGACCGTTGTCGCCGACAGCGGCAGCAACTTTCAAGTCATGGTGACGAATGGTTCGGGCACGGTAACCAGCAATCAAGCCAAACTCACCGTTACCGCGGTGCCGCCGAGCGGCGGCGCGACCACCGACATCACCACTTATAAATACGATGTCAGCCGCAGCGGGCTGAACTCCACCGAGACCGCGTTGACCTTGAGCAACGTAAACTCCAGCAGCTTTGGCCTGCTGCGCAATCTCGCGGTCGACGGCAAAGTGGATGCGCAGCCGCTGTATCTGGCGCAACTGATGGTGTCGGGCGCAGCGCGAAACGTGGTGTTTGTGGCCACCGAGCACGACTCGGTCTGGGCTTTCGATTCCGACACTGGTGCGAAGCTGTGGCAGACATCTCTGCTGAAAGCCGGAGAATCGCCCGGCGATGACCATGGCTGCGGGCAAATTTCCCCGGAGATCGGCGTGACCTCGACGCCTGTGATCGACAGAAGCGCCGGCATGCACGGCACGATGTACGTGGTTGCCATGTCGGTTGACGGCGGCGGCAACTACCATCAGCGGCTGCACGCCCTTGACGTCAGCAGCGGCGCCGAGCTGCTGAATGGACCGATGGACATAAACGCTTCGTATCCGACCACCGGCACCGCAACGTCTACATTCAATCCCGGGCAGCATGCCGAGCGTGCCGCCTTGCTGTTGTCGGGCGGCACCGTGTACACGGCCTGGACTTCACATTGCGACAGCCCGCCGTATTCCGGTTGGGTGATCGCATTCTCGCAGACCACCTTGACGCGCAACGGCACACTCAACGTCGCCGCGAACAGCCAAAGTGGTCCCGCTATTTGGATGTCCGGCGGCGGCCCGGCAGCCGACTCTGCCGGCAATGTGTATCTGATCACCGCCAACGGCGCTTTCGAGACCGCATTGGACGCCAACGGCTTCCCCAACCATGGAGACTTCGGAAATTCCTTCTTGAAGATTTCGTCCGCCAGCAATGGTCTGGCCGTGATCGATTACTTTTCGCAGAACAACACCGTGACGCAGTCGTTAGCCGATAAGGACCTGGGATCGGGCGGCGGACTGCTGTTGCCGGATATGACCGACTCCACCGGCAAGGTGCGTCATCTGATGGTGGGCGCCGGCAAGGACTCGAATATCTACTTGGTGGATCGCGACTCCATGGGCAAGTTCAGCGCCGGCGGCAACAACATCGTGCAAACGGTCGGCGGCGCGCTGCCGGGCGGCGGGTGGGCGCCCCCGGCCTACTTCAACGGAACTCTGTACTACGCTGACATGTTCGGCACGCTCAAGGCCTTCGGCGTGTCCGCGGCCCACATTGCCGCCGCGCCGAAATCGCAGTCGGCCGCATCGTTCGTCTTTCCCGGCACCGCGCCCAGCGTGTCGGCCAACGGTACGGCCAATGGCATCGTCTGGGCCCATGAAAATACCGCGATCGGGGTGCTGCATGCCTATAACGCGGCCAATCTTGCGCTCGAGCTGTACAACAGCAACCAAGCGGCAAATGCCAGAGACCAGTTCGGCCCCGGCAACAAATACATCACGCCCGTGGTGGCCGACGGCAAGGTGTTCGTCGGCACCACCAACTCAGTGGCGGTATTTGGGCTGCGCTAGGAGCGTGGGCCCGCTGGTTCGCGCTTAGGTCATCACCGAAGTTTCTTCGGCGATCATCTGTTCGAGGCGCTGCAGGTCCGGGATCAAGGGCGTCTCATTCACCATCCGCACCTGACACAGCACGGGCGAGCGTTCCGGAAAGCTGCGCGACGGGTCGGCTCGCACTACGTCCGCATTGACCCGCACCAGCTGGGGGAAGCCCTGAGTCAGCATGCCAAAGAAGCCCGACTGCAGCTGGCCGCCGGTGGCGTGAAAAATCACAATGCGCGTACGCGTCGACACGCTGGGCAACGGTTGCCCGAACGCGCCCTCGAATGACACCACCGGAACATTGCGTCCGCTCCAACTCACCACGCCGGCATACCAGGGCGGTGCGTTGGTCATTTCTGCCGGCGCTTGATAACCGATGACCTCGGCCACGCAGGCGCGCGGCACGATCAGGCGCTCTCCGGCCAGCGGCACCAATAAACTGTAAAGCTCGTCGCGCAGGTCGGACACGGGCTAACGCGCCACGGCGGCGCGCCGGTTGACCAGCGGCTCGATGGCATCGAGCAGCTGGCTTTCTTGATAAGGCTTGCCGAGATAATCATCGACGCCCAATTCGATCGCCCGGGCGCGATGCTTCTCGCTCACCCGCGAGGTGATCATGACGATGGGGATGTGTTTGAGCCGCGGATCGTTGCGCACGTGAGCCGCGACTTCATAGCCGTCCATGCGCGGCATCTCGATATCCAGC
>JAXDQN010000212.1:0-2609 GCA_034667865.1 Gammaproteobacteria bacterium | reverse complement strand
GCGCAGCGCCATGCGGCACAGAATGGAATTGGCGGCAAATGCGATCAACGCGAATAGGGTTGCCAGAGCGGTTCGCGCCAAACTATTTCCTTGCACCGGAGGCAACCGGCGTTCGAAGCGGCTATTCTACAATGCGCGTTAGCTACTCACCTAAAAACCGATGACCATTGCGAAAATCGTTTCAGGCGGCGAGACCGGTGTCGATCGAGCCGCGTTGGATGCCGCGCTACAGGCAGGCTTTCCCTGTGGCGGTTGGGTGCCGGACGATCGAAGTGCCGAGGACGGAATCATTGCGGCGCGGTATCCGGTGACGGCTCTGCCGAAAGGCGGCACTCGGCAACGCACCCGCCTGAATGTGGTGGACAGCGATGGCACCGTAATCTTCTTCTTGGAATTGCTGAAAGGCGGCGCACGCCTGACTCGCAACTTGTGCGCGCTGGAAAAGCGCCCGTACTTGTTGATCGATACCCACAAGACCTTGGAACCGCGCGCGGCCGCGCGAGAAATCATGGAGTTCGTCGAGCGCCACGCCATTCGCGTGTTGAATGTTTCCGGCGCGCGGGCGAGCCGCTGGCCCGCGGGATACGAATTCGTTTTAGCGGCGATGAGCGAATGCATTCATCTGAGCACGAAAGAAAATAGCCTGGCCGAGGAAGGAGTTCCGCCGCAGTGACGGCGGTCTGAATGTTCGAAAACACCTATGCACGGCTGCCGCCGCGTTTCTACTCCCGGGTCGATCCCACGCCGGTCGCGGCGCCGCGCCTGATCAAATGGAACGCTGAACTTGCCGAGCAGCTGCAGCTGCAATTCAATTCAAGCGACAGCCAACACCTCGCGCAAATTTTCAGCGGCAATAAATTGCTTGCCGGCAGCGAACCGCTGGCCATGGCCTATGCTGGACAACAATTCGGGCACTTCGTGCCGCAGTTGGGGGATGGGCGCGCCATTTTACTCGGCGAGGTTCGCGGCGCCGACCATGGTCTGCACGACGTCCATCTCAAGGGCATCGGCCGCACACCGTACTCGCGCGGCGGCGACGGCAGAGCGGCACTGGGCCCCGTTCTGCGCGAGTACATCGTCAGCGAGGCCATGACGGCGTTAGGGATCCCCTCAACGCGCACCCTGGCCGCCGTCACCACCGGCGAAAACGTATTTCGCGACCAGCCGGTGCCGGGCGCCATACTCACCCGCATCGCGGCCAGTCACGTGCGCGTCGGAACCTTTCAGTACTTTGCCGCGCGAGGCGATGTCGAGGCGGTGCGCATCTTGGCGGACTACGTGATGCAACGCCACTATCCGGATATTGCCGGCGCGACTTCGCCGTACCTGGAGCTGTTGCAATCCGTGGTCGCGCGACAGGCGTCGTTGGTGGCGCGATGGCTGCACGTGGGCTTTGTTCACGGCGTGATGAATACCGACAACATGACCGTGTCGGGCGAAACCATCGATTTTGGGCCCTGCGCTTTTCTCGATGCTTACGATCCGGATGCAGTGTTCAGTTCCATCGATCATCAGGGCAGGTATGCGTATTCGAATCAGGCTCCAATCGCGCAATGGAATCTGGCGCGATTCGCGGAATCGCTGTTGCCGCTGATCGATGCCGAGACGGATCGGGCGGTGGCGCAGGCGACCGAGGTGCTCGAAGGATTCAGTGCGACCTTTGAGCCTCTGTGGCTGGCGGGCATGCGATCGAAGCTGGGACTTGAGCGGGCGCAGTCAGGCGATGCCGCCTTGGTTGAGCAATTGCTGGCCATCATGCAGCGCACCGCGGCCGACTTTACTCAGACATTCCGCGGACTGTGCGCGCTTGCCGGGCCTTCAGCCGCGGTCCCCGACTTGGGACTCTGCAACGGCGATCCCGCTTTCAACGAATGGCTGGCTGCGTGGCAGGCGCGAGGCGAGGCGGAGCAGCGGACGCCGCTCGAACGCGCCGCGCTGATGCGCGCCAGCAATCCGAAGTACATCCCGAGAAATCATCGCATCGAGCAATTGATCGTAGCGGCGGTGGAAGGGCAGGATTTCGCCCCGTTCGAACAGCTGCTTACAGTGCTGGGGCGACCCTACGAGGAGCAGCCTTCTGCCGAGCGCTACACGCAAGCTCCACGAGCCGAGGAACGGGTGCTGCGAACATTTTGCGGAACCTGAAACTTTCCGCGGCCAGCCGTGTTTTGCGCCGCGGCTGCGCCCGTCAGTCTGATTGCGCCGCTCGCAATAATTGCACCACCGTAGTGCGGGCTTCGGCGGAGTGAATCGGTAGCGCGAGTACATCGCCGGGCTTGGCCCACCGCAGTGCGAACTGCGCGGCGTCGACTTCATTTTCTTTCAGCGGCAGGGCTTGTTCGGGCAGCCCGAGACGCAGCAACTCGGCGCGGATGATACGCGGCACTTCCGCGGCGGAACGCCCGCGCAAATGAGCCTCATCCTCCTTGACCACCACCAAGTCAGGGTGAAATTTTGCAGCCACTCGAGCCAGTGCTTCGATGTCCTCGTCGCTGCGGTTGCCGGCTTGGCCCAGCAGCACGCCCAGACGGCCTGCGCCGGCACGCAAGTGCGCAGCAACCGTGAGGAATCCATGCAGGCCTTCGGGATTGTGAGCATAGTCCAGCAGG
>JAXDQN010000211.1:0-5848 GCA_034667865.1 Gammaproteobacteria bacterium | reverse complement strand
ACCCCCTACATGTCCGGCCAACCACAGCCCACGGGATCCGCGCTGGCGGCGCTCAATGCCCTGGTGACCAAACAGGCGGCGATGATCGCCTACAACAATGACTTTCAATTGATGTTGTTCTTATGTCTTGCAGCGGCCCCGCTGGTCATTTTGTTGCGCAAAGGCGCGGCGAAGCGCAGCGCAGAGCCCGTTATCTTGGAGTGAGCATGCAATTTCGTTGCGCAATTCGCGGCACTATTCTGTTGTACGCCCTGCTCAGTGGCTGCGCCGTTGGGCCGAATTTCAGCCGCCCCACTCCGCCGGCGGCAGACGCCTACGTTGCACCCGTGTCCACGAACGCGCAGTCACCGACGAGCGAAACCGCGCAGCACGCTGCGCTGGGACTACAAATCGAGGGCAGTTGGTGGAGTCTATTCCGCTCTTCGGCCATCGACGCCGTGGTCGCGCAAGCAGTTGAGCACAATCGCACCCTGGAAGCGTCCACCGCGACACTGCGCCAGGCGCGCGATCTGGCGCTGGCATCCGAAGGCGCGCGTTATCCGCAAGTGGGCTTAACCGCCGGCATTGGCCGGCAGAAATACGGCGCAGAACTGTTCGGCGGCTCATTCAACTTACCGCCCTTCACCTACTTTGCCGTCGGTCCCACCGTGAGCTACACCCTGGACTACAACGGCGGCATTGCACGCGGCATCGAACAGCAGCGCGCCATCGCCGAAGTCACTCAGCATCAGATGGATGCGGCGTACCTGACCGTCACCGGTCAAGCCGTCATGCAAACCGTGGCCATTGCCTCGGCGCGGGCGCAGATAACCACTATCGAAACCATCCTTCAGCAAGACAAAGACAATCTGAAGCTGGTGCAAACGGCGTTTGATGAAGGCTCCACCGCCCGCATCGACGTGCTCAGTGCGCAAAGCCAACTGGCGAGCGACATGGCGCTGTTGCCGCCGCTGCGCCAAGAGCTTGCCCGGGCCCACCACGCCTTGTCCGTGGTCCTCGGTCGCGCACCGGCCAGCGAATTGCCGCCCGATCTGGATCTGGCTCAAGTGACCCTGCCGCAAGAGATTCCGGTGAGCCTGCCTTCCGAACTCGCGCATCGCCGCCCCGACATACTGGCGGCCGAAGCCAGACTGCACGCCGCGACCAGCGCCGTGGGCGTAGCCGAATCCAATCTGTACCCGAAAATTCAGCTGAACGGCACGGTGGGGCAACAAGCCGTCGACGCCGGCGATCTTTTCAACGGCTCCAATACCGCATGGAGCCTGATATCCGGATTGACCATGCCGTTGTTCGATGGCGGCACGCTGCGGGCGCAAAAGCGCGCGGCGGTCGAAGCCATGCACGCGAGCGCTGCTTTCTATGAACAAACGGTGCTCGAGGCGTTCGGCCAGGTTGCAGACTTGCTCGATGCATTGAATCACGACGCCGAACAACTCGAGGCACAGGCGCACGCGCAGGAGGCCGCGCAAAGCAACCTCGATCTCGCCCGTGCCAGTTATGCGGAAGGCAATGTCGGCGTCATTCAAGTGCTCGACGCCCAACGTGCCTTCCAGCAAGCTCGTCTGGGGTTCGTCAAGTCCGAAGCGCAGCGCTACCTCGATACGGTTCAGCTATTCCTCGCGCTGGGCGGCACCCCCCCGCCCAGCGGGATGCCGCCCAGCGGGATGCCGCCCAGCGCAAGCTAAGTTCAGCCCAGCACATTCTCGGCATTCGACACCTGGTACTTGAGGGACGATATCTTGATTCGCGACGGGGTGCCGCGACTGGATTTGTTGAATGGCGCCCCTTCCAACGTCACGGGCGGACAGCCACGGCATCGGATCGATGTGCGCGCGCTCATTTACAAAGCCGGCGTGGGCGCCGTGGTCAGCGGCACCTGGCGAAGCGCAACCGCAGTGGGCACGGGCGACTCCCTGGCACCCGACACATTGTCCTTCTCTGCGCTCGGCACTGTGGATTTGCGCATGTTCGCCGATCTTGGCCGGTTGCCGGCTGCGCACGATCAGCGTTGGGCGGAAGGAACTCGAGTCTCGCTGGTGATATTGAATATGCTCGACCGGCGCCAGAGCGTTCTAGATTCCACGGGCATCACGCCGGTCGCATTCTCGCCAGGTTATCTGGATCCGCCTGGGCGTACCGTGTGGTTTACGGTTCGGAAGGTGTTCTAGCCTCAGGCCTGCACCACGGACAACGCCGCAATCAGAGCAGAATTTAAATATGCCGCGCGCTTCTGGCCGTCGCGCGTCAATCCGGTCAGCGTGCTGAATCGGGCCTGCGCAATCTTGGCGCGATCACCATCGCCCCAGCACTCCCGCCACGCCACCACCATGTCGTGAACCTGCGGCCAGTTCGAATTCTCGAGCTGCATTGCGAGTTCACGGGTGAGGACGGAAATTCTCTCCAGGCACATCCACAGCAACATCAGCGCAGGCAGCGGACCCATGCCGCGCAGCCCAGGAGGTGTGTCCTTACCCAAAGCCGAATAACTGATGCCCCAATAACGACGCACCAGTTCGGCAGGGGCATTGAAGCGCTGATCATCGTCGGCCTCGAGGACTGCAACCAAAATCTCGGTAGCGAGTTCGCACAGCGCTTCGACGCCGAACTCATGACGACGCGTCATGGTGAGCGCCTCCGCCTTTGCGAGATCCGCGGCACTCCACATCAACTTGGCGACTTGCTTCGAACTGCGCCTTGCCATGCCTCCGTTGTACTCCAAGCGTGGACGCAATTTAAGATCCGGTTCTCAGTTGCGCGACCCCTTGAGCAGCCAACCAGCCTTGCCATATGGCATGATTTTAGGTAATATTGCCAAATGTCAGGTAAGCCAACGCTGATGCGGGTCGATAGCGAAGCCAGGCCCTTTTCATCGGATCCTGTTAACGATGAGGAGGCTGAGGCGATGTTCCGCGCGGCCCTTAACCTCTTTCGTCTCTGGGGCGTCAGCGACGTTCAAGCGGCGAAAATGCTGGACCTAAATGGCCGGACCTATGCGCGTTGGAAGACCGGCGATGTGGGCCGGATCGGCCGCGACGGCAAGGCGCGGCTTTCCAATCTTATTGGCATACACAAGGCGCTTAGAATCCTTTTTCGCGACCCTGCACGAGGATATCTATGGATCAAGGCTCCAAACGATGCCTTCGATGGTGAATCGGCGCTCGCGGTAATGTTGGGTGGCGACCTGACTGATTTAATGCGCGTGCGCCGCTACCTCGATGCGGAGCGCGGCGGCTGGTGATCGATCCTTCGTCGGTGCCGGTCGCGCAGGTGCGCTGGACCGGAGCACGACGCATCATCCGCAGCGTCTTCCCGCCGATTGACCTTTTTGAGGATATCGCCGCGCCCGAGGACTGGCCGCTTTTAATCGCCGCCGAACAAAAAACCAATCCTCGCTTGATGAAGAGCCTCGGTGCGCTCGATCTGGTGCCGCCACGACGCCGCGCGGCCGGACCCGGGGCGACCTACTTGATGGCTCCCTTCACGCATATCAGCACCGATCGACCGAGCCGCTTCACCAAGGGTAGCTACGGCGCTCTCTACGCAGCCGACCGCTTCGAGACTGCATTGCTGGAGACCATGTATCACTACGCCCGCTTCATGAGTGCCACACTCGAGGCACCAGGCTGGACATCGCAGTTTCGAGAACTCGTCCTCGGCGTCGACGCGCAACTACACGACTTGCGCGCCGACGTCGCCTGGACTGCGGCACTCGACCCGGACAGCTACACAGAGGCGCAACAACTCGCCGAGTCCTTGCGCGGCGTCGGCTCCGAAGGCTTGGTATACCCAAGTCCCCGGGATCCCGAGGGCCAGTGTGTCGGCCTTTTCTATCCCGACCAAGTGACGAGTCTCACTCAAGGCCGCCACCTGGATTATCACTGGAACGGAACGCGAGTCGATCTATATCGTGACGCCGGCAATGGCCAGATTTTCAGGGTCGCCTAATGCGGTCTCTATCCCGCCAGCTGCCGCAACGCCCTCTCAAACAGTTCAGCCGGTTGTCCGCCCTGGATCAGGTGCTGATCGTTGATGATCACGGACGGTACTGCTTGGATGCCGCGATCGATGTAAAACTTCTCTCGCTCCCGCACCTCAGCAGCGAACTCATCCGATTCTAAGATCGCGGCCGCGCGCTTCGCGTCCAGCCCGACCTGCCGCGCCACATCGATCAATACCGTGTGGTCGCTGGGATTCCGGCCCTCGGTAAAATACGCCGAGAACAGCGCGTTCTTCAACGCTTCCTGTTTACCTTCGGCCTCCGCCCAATGCAGCAGTCTATGCGCGTCAAAGGTGTTGTAGATCCTGCCGCGCTTTTGCATGTTGAATTGGAAACCCACCGCAGCGCCGCGCGCCGTGATGTTCTCGCGATTACGCTCGATGTCCGCCGACGTGGAACCGTACTTCTGAGCAATGTGTTCCACGATGTCTTGACCGTCGGCGCCCATCTGGGGGTTTAGCTCGAACGGTTGGAAGTGCAGGTCGACTGCAATGTCGCCCTTCAGCTTTTCCAATGCGGTTTCCAACGACTTGAGTCCAATCACACACCAGGGACAGGACACATCGGAAACGAAATCAATCTTGAGTTGAGTTGCCATCAATCCTCCGCGCGGCTGCTCACAAAACCGGTATTTGAGCAATTATGGGGACCACTGACGGGATTGCAACGCGCGACCGCGGCATTGGGGAAACCGACCGAATAGCTGGACCACTGCGAGGGCTCCGAGGTGGGGTAATCGGTACTTAGGAACTGCGCGCCACTGGCGAAAGCTATGTCCCGATGCGTGGCGTCATTGGTGCGGGCCTCCTTGGTATCCGCGTCGGTACGCGTACGCACCAAATAACCCTTTTGCACCAACGCGGCGATGACCTGCTGCGATCCATCATTTTCTTCCGTAAACGCGCAATCCGGCTGGCCCGCTTCTGCGTTGGTGAAAATCACGCGCCCCGCCAGGGAGGCATGCCCCTGCAAATACAATGGCCCGACCGGTCGTTGGTCCATTAGAAACACCACCTTGCCGCGCGCTGCCTTGAGCGTCGGCCAGGCGCCCTTCAGCACCGCCTCTTCCAAAGTCTTGCGGTTGCCGCGAATTTGATCCGGCACAATCATTTCGCGTGCCCCAAACACCGAGCGAATCTCCGCATCCAAGGCATCGAAGGTGGCAGCGGTATATTTCTCTGCGACAGTGGCGTGATACTTTTCAGGCAGGTCGGACTGCTTGGTTTCGAGCAAGATAAAGATCGGTATATGTTTGGGATGCGCCTGCGACCACGCTCGCACGACTTTCAAGCAAGTGACCAAGGTCTGGCAGGTGCTGAGATAGTCCAGGTCCTGCACATGCATCACTTTGAATCCCGGCTTACCCATCAACCCGTCCGGATCGAACACGGGGTCGGGAGGCAAGCCGGCGGCAGACGCCCATTGCGGTCCTGCGGGGTGTGCGTATCGACCGCCTTGCGTGTCGGCAAAGATATCCAACTCGATTTGTCGAATTCCCGCATTCAGCTGCTGATCCAGCGGCGCGTGGCGGTATTCGAGTGCTTGGTACAAGGTGGGATTCTTGTCGAGCAGAAGCTTTGCTTCGCCGGCGCTCAATCCGGCGTGATAGCTGTTGTGCGTGCCGATCAGCTGAATTTCGTTGAGCTTGATGAAATCGTTCGAGCTCGTTCGTGGCGCTGCGATCAGGGGCGCCGCAATCACTCCCATCAAGGCGCACCACGCAATCAGTCGAGTCAGTCGCATGGAGGCTCCGGGAGTGTGAAGGGAAGGCCGCACCCGGACTGCTCCAAGTGCGGCCTCATAGTCTAGCGATCGTGATGATCGTTGTGGTCGTTGCGAACGTCTGGTATC
>JAXDQN010000210.1:0-15289 GCA_034667865.1 Gammaproteobacteria bacterium | reverse complement strand
CTTGTATGTCGTGGGCCGCGGCCTGGGGTTGGGGGCCGCACAGGAAACTGCGTTGAAGTGCAAGGAAACTTGCGCGCTGCACGCCGAAGCCTTCAGCAGCGCCGAAGTGCGCCATGGCCCCTACACTCTGCTGGGCCGGGATTTTCCGGCCTTATTGCTGGCGCAGCGCGATGCGACGCTGGGCGGCTTGGAAACTCTGGCCGCGGATCTGGTCGGCCGCGGCGTTCCGGTGTTGCTGGCCGGGGCGCGCGTCGGCGGCGCGGTCGAATTGCCCACCGTGCATGCCGCTGCGGAACTTAGTCCGATTTTGCTGGTGCAAAGCGCCTATCGAATGATTGCTGCCCTGGCGGTGCTTCGCGGTTTCGATCCCGATCGCCCGCCGCATCTGCTCAAGATCACGGAAACGGTCTAGTGCGCAGCGCGCTGATCAACGGGCGGATTCTGGCCGGCGAAAAAATCGTCAGCGATCAGACCTTGCTGCTGTCGGGCACGCGCATCGAGGCGCTGGTTCCCAAGGGCGATTCGCGTTGTGACGGCGCGGTTGCGGTGGACCTCGAAGGACAATTGCTGCTGCCGGGTTTCATCGATGTGCAAGTCAACGGCGGCGGGGGCGTGCTGTTCAATGACGATCCCAGCCTCGCCTCGATTCGCGCCATCGGCGCCGCGCATCGACGCTTCGGCACCACCGGATTTCTGCCTACGCTGATCAGCGACGATCTCGACACCATCGCCCAAGCCATTGCCGCCGTACAAGGCGCGCTGGACAGCGGCCTGCCGGGCGTGCTCGGCATCCACATCGAAGGGCCATTCTTGAATTGGGCGCGACGCGGCGTGCACGATCCGAAGCATCTGCGTCTGCTCGATACCAGCCTGGTGTCGTTGCTGTGCGGATTGCGCTCCGGAAAGACGCTGCTGACGCTGGCGCCCGAGATGACCACCAACGACATGATCGCCAAGCTGGCGGCGGGTGGGCTGCTGATATCCGCAGGCCACAGCGACGCCAGCTATCAGGAAACGACCGCGGCGATCAAGCATGGCGTACGCGGCTTCACCCATTTGTTCAATGCCATGGCGCGCCTCGAACCGCGCCAGCCGGGCATCGTGGGCGCGGCTCTATACGATGCCGATACCTGGTGCGGCATCATCGTCGATGGGCATCATGTGGATCCGGTGATGCTGAAGCTGGCGCTGCGTTGCAAGCGCCACGATCGCTTCATGCTGGTGACGGACGCCATGCCGCCGGTGGGCTCCTCGGAGCCGAGCTTCGTACTGCAAGGCAAGACCATCACCGTCGCCGACGGCATGTGCCGCGATGACAAGGGCACGCTGGCAGGAACCGCGCTCGACATGGCGACGGCGGTGCGCAACGCGGTCTCCATGTTGGATTTGAATCTGGTCGAGGCCGCGCGCATGGCCAGCGAATATCCGGCCGAATTTTTAGGTCTGAGCCACGAGTTGGGGCGTATCGCGCCGGGCTATCGCGCCAATCTCGTGCAGATCGACGACAGCTTCGAAGTGCGCCGCACCTGGATTGACGGTGCAGCGAGTTAGCTGGATTTGGGAATTTTCAGCGCGGACAGCTCGTCGTATAAATTGCGGCTAGGATTGGCGTGGCAGTCGGCCAGGAATGCCGTTTCAAATCCGTGCAAGCCGTTGGAATCGTAAAAATGGCTCGAGGATCGGGCGACGGCAAACCCGAACAACCACATCATGATGGTATTGGCGCTTTCGGCATCGGTCTTCGCCATGTCCAGGTGACGGGTTTCGAACGTGGCGCACTCCACCAAGCTCAAGTCCATCGGATTCTTGGTATCCGGCTTCACCGCTGAAATGGCGTCCAACAGGCTTTCGCTGGGATTCTTTTTACATTCAGCGTCGAGTCCGAAGCCAAAGCCCGCCAACGCCTCGCCGTACATGACGTGCGCGCCGGACTTCGCCACCGAATAGCCGAACAGCCACATGACGGTATTGATTGGATCCGGGCCGCCGCTGCCGACCGGCGTCGCAAGCACTTCGTTGACATACTTGGTGCAGCTCAGGGTCGAGATATTGAACTCCGCCGCGCGGCTGGTGCCGGCCGCCATGCACAGAATCAACAAGGCCAAGGCGCTCGATCGGATCATTCGGACCTCGACGGTAACAGTTGCTCCACCAATGAAGTGAATCGGCCTGATGTTACCCAAGATTGCGCGGCCGCGATATCCGGCGCGAAGAACCGATCGGCGTCATAGAAGGGCACCTCGCGGCGTATCGCGGCGTGAGCTTGTTCGAGGCTGAGCGAAGACTGAGCGGGGCGGTGAAAATCGATGCCCTGTGCCGCTGCCAGCAATTCGACGCCCACCACCGCCGCCGCATTGTCGACCATGGCGCGCAGGCGCCGTGCCGCATGGGTCGCCATGCTCACATGATCTTCTTGATTTGCAGAGGTCGGAATGGAATCGACGCTGGCAGGCGCCGCCAGCGTCTTGTTCTCGGAGACCAACGCCGCGGCCGTGACATGGGCGATCATGAAGCCGGAATTCAAGCCGCTGTTGGCAACTAAAAAAGCCGGCAGCCCACTCATCTTGGGATCGACCAGCACCGCAATGCGCCGTTCCGACATACTGCCGATTTCAGCGATGGCCAGCGCCAAGGTATCGGCTGCGAACGCCACCGGTTCCGCATGAAAATTGCCGCCCGATAACACGTCGCCGCCGTCGCTGAACAGCAGCGGATTGTCCGTCACTGCGTTGGCCTCCAATTGCAGGGTGTGGCCGCAAGAGCGAATCAGATCCAGGCACGCGCCCATCACTTGCGGCTGGCAGCGGAAGGAATACGGGTCTTGCACCCGCGAGCAATCGAGATGCGAGGCGCGAATGGCGCTGCCCGCGATCAAGCGGCGATATTCGGCTGCCACCGCAATTTGCCCGGGTTGGCCACGCGCTTGATGGATGCGCGCGTCGAAGGGCGAGTCGCTGCCCTTGAGGGCGTCGACCGACATGGCGCCGGCGACGACCGCAGCGGCGAGCAAGTCTTCTGCGCCGAACAGTCCGGCAAGCGCCAACGCGGTGGAGACCTGGGTGCCATTGATGAGTGCCAGCCCTTCCTTCGCACGCAGCTTGAGCGGCTCGAGTCCGGCGAGGCGCAATCCCTCGGCTGCCGGCAGAATCTTGCCGGCGACGCGCACCTCGCCGAGACCGAGCAACACGATGCTCAAATGCGCCAGCGGCGCAAGATCCCCGGAAGCGCCGACAGATCCTTGGCACGGAATCACGGGATACACTTCGTGCGCCAGCAATGCCAGCAGTGCGTCCACCAGTGCCATGCTGACGCCGGAGTAACCGCGCGCCAGCGCGTTGATCTTGGTTGTCAGAATCAGCCGCACAACCGCATCGGGCAGCGCGTCGCCCACACCCGCTGCGTGCGACAGCAATAGGTTTCGCTGCAGCAACTCGAGTTGCGCGGTGGGAATGCGCGTTTGCGCCAACAAGCCGAAGCCGGTGTTGATGCCGTAGGCGGCGTCGCCGGCCGCGACTATCCGTTCGACCAGCGAGCTGGCGAGCGCAATCTGCTGCCGATCCTGCGCCGCCAGCTGCAATGTGATCGGCTGCTGATAGATGCGCCGCAAATCAGCCAGTGATAACGCGCCTGCGCGCAGCAGCATTTTTGCCGCCACTTATGCTTTCTCGATCATGGGCAGATTCAGCCCCTGTTCGCGCGCGCAGTCGATCGCAGCGTCGTAGCCGGCATCCGCATGCCGCATGACGCCGCTGCCGGGATCGTTCCACAGCACCCGGCCGATGCGCTGCGCCGCGGCGTCGGTACCGTCGCAGACAATGACGACACCGGCATGCTGCGAGTAGCCCATGCCGACCCCGCCGCCGTGATGAATCGACACCCACGTGGCGCCCGATGCGGTGTTGAGCAGCGCATTGAGCAGCGGCCAGTCGGAAACTGCGTCGGAGCCATCGCGCATCGCCTCGGTCTCGCGATTCGGGCTGGCGACAGATCCTGAATCCAGATGGTCGCGACCGATGACGATGGGAGCGGACAACTCGCCGCTTTTTACCATCTCATTGAAGGCGAGCCCGAGGCGGTGACGTTGTCCCAATCCTACCCAGCAAATGCGCGCCGGCAAGCCTTGGAACTGAATGCGCGCGCGCGCCATATCCAGCCAGCGATGCAGGTGGGGATCGTCGGGAATCAACTGCTTCACTTTGGCGTCGGTCTTGTAGATATCTTCGGGATCGCCCGACAGCGCCACCCAGCGGAATGGCCCGACGCCGCGGCAGAACAGCGGTCGGATGTACTCCGGTACGAAGCCCGGAATGTCGAACGCCTGCGCCACGCCATTGTCTTTGGCAACCTGGCGAATGTTGTTGCCGTAGTCGAAAACCGGCAGCCCCATTTGCTTGAAGCGCAGCAGGTATTCGACGTGCTTGGCCATCGATGCGGCGGCTGCCGCGGCAGTCGCTGCGGGATCGGCTGCGCGCCGCGCATCCCACTGCGCCACGCTCCAACCTTGCGGCAGATAGCCGTTGACCGGATCGTGCGCGGAAGTCTGATCGGTCAAAGCGTCCGGTTTGATGCCGCGTTCGAGCAGCTCACCCAGCACATCGACGATGTTGCCGAGCAACGCCACCGAAATCGCTGCGCCGCTGCGCTTCGCTGCTTCAATCCTTGCCAGCGCGTCATCCAAACTGTGTGCTTCGACATCCACGTAGCGAGTTTCCAATCGCTTGGCGATGCGGCTTTGGCGGCATTCCACCGCCAACATGCTGGCGCCGGCCATGGTGGCGGCCAATGGCTGCGCGCCGCCCATGCCGCCGAGGCCCGCGGTCAATATCCATTTGCCGGCCAGCTTGCCGCCGAAATGACGACGGCCCATTTCGGCGAAAGTTTCGTAGGTCCCTTGGACGATGCCTTGGCTGCCGATGTAAATCCACGAGCCCGCAGTCATCTGCCCATACATCGCCAATCCCTTGCGGTCGAGTTCGTGAAAGTGTTCCCACGTCGCCCAATGGGGCACCAGATTCGAATTTGCAATCAGCACCCGAGGTGCATCCGCGTGAGTGCGAAATACGCCTACCGGTTTGCCGGACTGCACCAACAGGGTTTCGTCGTCACCGAGCGTTTTCAGCGTTGCAACGATGCGGTCGAAGCAGTTCCAGTCCCGCGCCGCCCGCCCGATACCGCCGTAGACCACCAGTTCTGCCGGGTTCTCCGCCACGTCCGGATCCAAGTTATTCATCAACATGCGCAGCGGCGCTTCGGTCAGCCAGCTGCGAGCGCTCAAGGTCGTGCCGCGATCGGCTCGAATGACACGTGGGGTCAGGGGGGCAAGCATGGTAATCCTCTAGGAGTGTTCAAGGACGGAAGCGGCCGGACAGTTCGTAGCGCGACCCCGGGTAGTGCAGTCGTGCCACCGAAGCAATCTGTCCCGCGGTCCAGGTGCGGCGGATGACAACCAGGCAGGGTTCATCGCGCTTCATGGCGAGCAGCTTGCGGGTGCGTTCCGTCGGCATTTCGGCGCGCAGCAGATGCTCGGCTTCCTGCAGCGGCGCAACGGCCATCAGGTAGTCGTGCGGGGTGGTACGGCTGAAATCGACATCGAGGTAGGCGGGGGCAAGCGCCGGCAGGACGTAGCGGTCCTCCAACTGGATGGGACGATCGTTCTCGAAATGAACGATGACCGAGCAATACAGCTCGCTGCGCGGTGCGATGCAAAAATCCTCGGCAAGCTTGGCCACGGCGCGTACCCGCTCCAAGGACACAATCTCGGCACGATGAACGTGGCCGCGGCGGCGAATCTCCTCGGCAATGCCGCGCACCTCGAGCGGATGGGCATGCGCCTGTCGCTCGGCCACGAAGCTGCCGAGGCCGGCGATACGCAGCAGCACACCTTCGTCGCGCAATTCACACAATGCGCGGTTGGCCGTCATGCGCGAAACGCCGAAGGCTTTGACCAATTCATTCTCGGAGGGTACGCGTGCCGTCGCAGCCCACTTTCCCGAATCGATGTTGTCTAGAATGTGCCGCTTGACCTTGAGGTACAGCGGTTGCACGGATGGATTCGGATCGGCCATGTAGTAAGGGTAGGCTGTATAGACAGGTACGGTCAATCGATTCGCCAGCCTTGCATGGTTTCTGTTATACAGTTATAGTTATCTACAACAGTATTATTATAAGGGATGTCAAATGCTGCAGATTCGCAAGCTCTCCAAAACCTATGGCAATGGCGTTAAAGCGCTGAAGGATGTGTCGCTCGACATTCCGAATGGCATGTTCGGTTTGCTGGGTCCGAACGGCGCGGGGAAATCCACGCTCATGCGTACCATCGCAACCTTGCAAGATCCCGACACGGGCACCATCCGCCTGAACAACCTGGACGTGCTGGGCGATAAACAGGCGGCGCGGCGCCAGCTTGGCTATTTACCTCAAGAATTCGGCGTGTATCCGAAGATCACCGCCGAAACCATGCTGGACCATTTCGCCGTTCTCAAGGGCGTGACAGCGCGCGGCGAGCGCAAGAATCTGGTCGAAGCGCTGCTGCAGCAAGTCAACTTGTGGGACGTGCGCAAGCGCAAGCTCGGCACATTCTCCGGCGGCATGCGCCAGCGCTTTGGCATCGCGCAGGCGTTGATCGGTTCGCCCAAACTCATCATCGTGGATGAACCCACAGCCGGACTCGATCCGGAAGAGCGCAATCGTTTTTTGAACCTGTTGGCGGAGATCGGCGAGAACGTGGTGGTGATTTTATCGACGCACATCGTCGAGGACGTGACTGACCTGTGCCCGCGCATGGCCATCATCGCCTTGGGTCAAGTGCTGTTGAGCGGCGAGCCCGGCGAGGCGATGCGCGCCCTGGATGGCCGAGTCTGGCGTCGCGCAGTGCCCACAGCTGCCATCGACGACTATAAAAAGCGCTTCACCGTGCTCTCGACCCGCCTGGTGGCCGGTAAGTCCATCGTGCACGTGCTGGGCGACGGTAAACCCGAAGAGGGCTTTGAAGGCGTCGCACCCGATCTCGAGGACGTCTATTTCGGACAGCTGCGGCATCAGGCCGCCAATGCCGCGGCGCCCGCCAGCGCCTCCGCCGGCCCGTCCGCGACAGCGGCTTGATCGGAGCGGCGCATGTTCAAGGAAATATTTGGATTCGAACTTCGCCAGCAGCTGAAGAGTCCGCTGTTCTGGATGATTGCATTCGCCTTCGGTGCGATCGCATTCGCTGCCGCCACGTCCGACAGCGTGCAAATCGGCGGTGGCGTCGGCAATACCCACCGCAATGCGCCATTGGTGGTGTTGCAGTGGCTGATCGCTTTTACGTTGATCGGCATGTTCCTGATCACGGTGTTCGTCGCCGGTGCCGCGCTGCGCGACTTCGAAGCCGGCACCGCGGAGCTGTTCTTCGCCACGCCGCTGTCGCGCAAAGCCTACCTGGGAGGCCGTTTCACGGCCGGCTATGTGACTGCCGCCGCCGTGATGGTCTTCGTCGCTCTGGGATTGACGCTGGGAGCGCACATGCCGTGGGTGGATCCGGCTCGGTTGGGACCGACCGAGATGCATACCTACGTTTACATCTTCGGTGTATTCGTACTGCCCAACCTGTTTTTCGTCGCGGCGCTGCTGTTTCTGCTGGCGACGGTGACCCGGTCGCTGCTGAGCACTTACATCGGCGTGATTGCATTCTTCGTGCTGTGGCAGGTCGCGGTGATCAGCGTCGGCAACCTGCAGCATCTGACTCTGGGCGCCTTGATCGATCCGTTTGGTTTCGGGGCGATCGACCTGGCGACCCGGTACTGGTCGATCGAGGATCGCAATACGCGCCTGCCTGAGTTGACGGGCCTGTTGCTGGCGAACCGCGCCATTTGGGTCGCGGTGGCCGCCGCGATGATCGTAGCCACGATGGCCTTGTTCCGGCCGGATCGTGAGGGGCTGAAGCTGTGGCGCAGGCGCGCGAAACTCACGGCAGCCGCGGCCGCAACAGTTAGGGCAAGTCCTGTGCCCGCGGTCGAATTGCGCATCGACGCAGCGGCGCGTTGGGCGCAATTCTTGAAGCAGGCGCGCTTCGACACCCGCGGCGTGCTCACCGGCGTCGCCTACCTGGTGATCGTGGGGTTCGGATTGGTCAATCTTGGAGCTTCGCTGGGATTCGGCAACGAGATCGCGGGAACCAAGGCATACCCGGTCACGCATCTCATGATCGAGGCGATGCAGGGCAGCTACAATTTTTTGCTCATCATCATCGTGGGTTTCTACGCCGGCGAGCTGGTGTGGCGCGAGCGCAGTGCGCACATCAGCGAAATGACCGACGCGTATTCACTGCCGGATTGGATTCCGCTGTGTTCCAAACTGGTGGCGATCGCGGCGGTCATCGTGCTGTTCCTGGCCGCCGGCGCGATCGAATGCATGGGCTATCAACTGATCCGCGGCTATACCCATTTGGAGCCGGGCCTGTATCTGTCGTACCTCGGCTTGAACGCCTTTGGCTTCCTGCTGATCGCCGCGCTCGCCATATTTCTTCAGGTGATCGCGAACAATAAATTCTTCGGCTATCTGCTGATCGTGCTGTTCCTGGTCAGCCGCATCGCGCTCGGTCAATTGGATTTCGATCATCATTTGTACGACTACGGCAGCGCTCCGGGCACGCCGTATTCGGACATGAATGGCTACGGGCATTTCCTCGCAGCGCATTTGTGGTTCCGTTCGTATTGGACCTGCTTCGCCCTGTTTCTGCTGGTGCTGGCGGCGTTGTACTGGCCGCGAGGCACCGCTTTGGAATGGAAGGAGCGCTCGCGGGTTGCGCGCCAGCGCTTTCGGATTCCGGCGCGTACCCTGGCGGCCGCATCGCTGCTGGGATTTGCAGGCATCGGCGCATGGATTTTCTACAACACCAACATCATCAATCACTATGTGCCGCGCGACTTGGCGAAGCAGCGCCAAGCAGACTACGAAAAGCACTACCGGCAATACAAGGATTTGCCGCAGCCGCGCATCGCCGAGGTAAAAGTCGATGTGGATATGTATCCATCGTCGCGCCGCGTCGATGTCCGCGGGCACTATGTGTTGATAAACAAGACCGCGGCGCCCATCAGCGATCTGCATATGCTGCTGCCGACGGATATAAAACTAATTTCGGCGCAGTTCGCGCCTCACGACATCGTCAGCGACGATGCGCTGCAGGGCTACACCATCTATCGGTTGAAGCAACCACTGGCGCCCGGCGCATCGATGGATTTCGATTTCGTGGTGCAATACTTCAGCCGGGGATTTCGCAATACACCCAACGACACGGCGGTGGTCGCGAATGGGACTTTCTTCAACAACTTTTCGTTTCCTCACTTTGGCTACAACGAGGGAAACCAGTTGGTGGATCGCAATGACCGGCGCAAGTACGGCTTGGGGCCCGTGCCACGCATGGCCAAGATCGATGATCAGGCGGCGCGCAAGAACAATCTGATTTGCTGCGATTCCGATTGGGTCAACTTCGAGGCCACGGTGTCGACGGAGGCCGATCAAATCGCGCTGGCGCCCGGATATCTGGAACGCGAGTGGAGCGATCATGGCCGCCATTACTTCCACTACAAAATGGACAAGCCGATCCTAGGATTCTTCTCGTTCCAGTCGGCGCGCTACCAGGTCAAGCGCGACAAGTGGAATGACGTGTCCATCGAGGTCTACTACGACGCCAAGCATCCCTACAACGTCGATCGCATGATCGATGCCATGAAAAAGTCGCTGGCGCATTACTCGGAGGCCTATGCGCCGTTTCAATTTACGCAGATGCGGATTCTGGAGTTTCCCGACTACGCCAGCTTCGCTCAAAGCTTCGCCAACACGGTACCGTATTCCGAATCCATAGGATTCATCGCCGACCTTCGCGACCCGGACGATATCGACTATGTGTTTTACGTCACGGCGCATGAAGTCGCGCATCAGTGGTGGGCTCATCAGGTGATTGGCGCGAACGTGCAGGGCGTGACCATGCTCGATGAAACCTTCGCGCAGTATTCTTCATTGATGCTGCAGGAGCGGGAATATGGCGTCGCGCAGATGCGAAAATTTCTCAAGTTCGAGCTCGATCGCTATCTGCGTGGACGGGGTGGTGAATTGGTGGAAGAGATGCCGTTGGCCTTGAACGAAAACCAGGACTACATTCACTATCGCAAAGGCTCGGTGGTGATGTATGCGCTGAAGGATTACATCGGCGAGGATGTGGTCGACAGGACGCTGGCCCGCTATGACCGGGAAAAGGCTTTTCAGCAACCGCCGTACACCATCACCACTGAGTTTCTCGACGATCTGCGTCAGGAGGCCGATCCGCGCTGGAGACCCTTGATCGACGATTTGTTCACGAAAATTACCGTGTTCGACAACCGGGTCACCGAGGCCAGCGCCAAAAAGCGCGCCGACGGCAAGTATGACGTTACGCTGAAGGTGCACGCGCAAAAGACCTATGCTGACGGTCAGGGAAAGACGACCGCGGCGAAAATCGACACGCCCATCGAGATTGGAGTGTTCGCGCGCGCAGCGGACGGCAAGGAAGCGCACCAAAAAATACTGCACCTCGAGAAGCACGCGGTTGAGGACGGCGACAGCACGATTACGGTGACCGTGGACAGCGAACCGTATGAGGCCGGCATCGATCCTTATAACAAGCTGATCGATCGCGTATCCGACGACAATCGGATGAAAATTACCGTGAAGTGAGCAAATTCACGCGGTTGTGTCGCCGCATGAGTTCCGCGTAGCGCAGGCTCGAGTGCGTCTCGATTCCATGGTGCCGGTCTTTGATCACCCACTGACCGGCCACCATGACATCGCGTATGGCTGCATCGGCGCCTGCGAAAATCAGGTGATCGAGAGCCGACTCAGCGCCGCCGCCCACCATGGTCGGATGAGCAGGGTCGAGCACCAGCCAATCGGCGCGCGCGCCCACGGCGATGCTGCCCGCTTTGTTGCCCAGAGCGTGAGCACCGGTGTGCGCGGCTTCACTCCACAATCTCGTTCCTACATGCGACTCGGACTTGCCGGCCAGTACGCCGCGGCGCCTTTTCTTCAGCCGCTGCTGATACTCCAGCCAGCGCAGCTCCTCGGTCGGGCTCACCGTGGACTGGCTGTCCGAACCGATGCACAAGCGGCCCTTCGCTGCCAGCCACCGACTGCTGTCGAAAAATCCGTCGCCGAGATTGGCTTCGGTGGAAATCGATACACACACCACCGCGCCGCTCTGCGCAACGGCCTTTAGCTCCGCTGGCGTCGCATGGGTGGCGTGGACCAGGCACCAGTGCGATGTGATCAATCCCTGGTCCAGCAGCAACTCGATTGGGCGCCGGCCGGTCGCTTCGAGGCAGGAGCGCACCTCCAGCGCCTGCTCGGCGACGTGAATGTGTACCGGCATGCCCGGGTCCATGGCGTGCAAGGCGTGCGTGGCTTCTTTGAGAACATCGAGCGGCACGGCTCGTAGGCTGTGGAAGGCGGCGCCGATGCGGTGTGAGCCCGAGTAATCCTGGATGCGGCGCAAAAAGGTGTCCAGATCCAGGGCGAATCGAGCCTGTTCCGCCCGCAACGGCCGCGCACCGAAATCACTGCTCTGATACAGGGTGGGCAGCAGCGTCAAACCGATGCCGGCTTCGTGTGCCGCAGCATCGATGGCCTGCAACATGCCATCCGGGCGATGCAAATAATGGAATTCGGCTACGGAGGTGTAACCCGCCTTGAGCATTTCGATGAACAGCTGGGTGGCGATGACTTGCAGATCTTCCGGTTCGATTCGATTGGCCAGCGCATACATGGCTTCGCGCCAGGTCCAGAAGCTGTCGCGCGTCGATGCGCGATATTCCGCGGCGCCCGCCATGGCGCGCTGAAACGCGTGGCTGTGTGCGTTGGGCATGCCGGGGACCACCACGCCGTCGATGGTTTCAATGGCGCGGCCGCTGTTTGTTGATGGCGGCGCGAGTTCGATCGCGGCGTTAAATCCTTGATCGGATACCGTGACCACGGCATCGCGAGTCCAACCCTGTTGCAGAAAAGCGGACTTCAAACGATAGACTGACATCTTGAGTATCATATCGGAGTGCAGAATCCTTCGGACACCGAGTGGGACCAAGTTTGGGTTGGCGCGAATATCGCGACCATGGCTGAGGCCGCGACGTATGGCGCTCTGCCGGACGCCGCGATCGCCGTGAAAGGCGAGCGCATTGCATGGTTAGGCAGCTCCGCGCAAGGACGCCGGCTGGCCGAAGCCCAAGGACTCCAGGCTCAAGACGCTCAAGGAGCGTGGATAACGCCGGGCCTGATCGACTGCCATACGCATCTGGTCTATGGCGGGAACCGAGTCGCCGAATTCGAACAGCGGCTGTGCGGCGCATCGTATGAAGAAATAGCGCGCGCCGGCGGCGGCATTCAGTCGACGGTGAACGCCACACGCGGCGCCAGTCGCGATGAGTTATACCAATCCGCTGCCACCCGGTTGCGCCACCTGATGGCGGAGGGCGTCACGACCATCGAAATAAAATCCGGCTACGGACTGGAACTGGCGGCGGAACGACGCCTGCTCGAAGTGGCGCGCGAATTGGGGGAGAAGTTGCCGGTCTCGGTGCAGACGACTTTTCTGGGGTTGCATTCGCTGCCGCCAGAATTTGCGGACCGGCGCCAGGCTTTCGTCGACGCCGTCAGCGGACCGTGGCTGCAGGAGCTTGCCGGCAGTGGCTTGGTCGATGCAGTCGACGGATTCTGTGAGGGCATCGCCTTTTCTACCGCCGAAGTGGCGCAATTGTTGCGCGCCGCACAGCGATTGCACTTGCCCTCGCACGTGCATGCCGGTCAATTGAGCGATATGGGCGCGGTCGAAGTTGCGGCGCAGTGGCGTGCGCTATCGGCGGATCACTTGGAGTTCGTGAGCGCGCAGGGCGCTCGTGCGATGGCTGCCGCGGCCACGGTCGGCGTGCTGCTGCCGACTGCGTACTTCACATTGCGCCAGACCACGCCGCCGCCGATCGCGTTGCTGCGCGACAGCGGCGTGCGCCTTGCGGTCGCCACCGATTGCAACCCGGGGACTTCGCCGTGCACGTCGATTTTGCTGGCGCTGAACATGGCTTGCACCTTGTTCGGATTGACTCCTCTGGAAGCGTTGGCCGGGGCCACCCGGCATGCTGCGGCCGCGCTCGGCCAGCTCGAGGAGATTGGTACTCTCGAAGTCGGCAAACGCGCGGACCTGGCATTTTGGCGCATCGAACGCCCCGCGGAGCTGTGCTACGCATTGGGTGCGAATCCGCTTGTGCGGTCGATGCATCGCGGCTTGATGCGCACCGCGGTCTAGGCGGCGGCGTCGCCTTCGAAGAGGGGTTGGAAACGACTTGCGGATTGCGACTCTATTGATTGCCATATGTTGCCTGGCCGCACGAGCGTCGCCTCAGGCAGTCGACGAATTGGTCGTCACCGGAGAACGCCCAGGCCCGGGTATGTGGCACGTGCATCGGGGTGCCGCAAACGTCTGGATCTTGGGCAGCATCTCGCCGTTGCCGCGGGATATCACCTGGCGCGCCAAACAAGTCGAGGACGTCCTGCAGAGCACCAGCCAGGTGCTGGTGCAGAAGCCCATCGAACTCAGCATTCCGCGGGTGCTGTGGATGCTGATTGCCGATCGAAAATATCTCATGGTCGGTGGCGGCAAGCGGCTCAAAGATGTCATGCCTGCCGATTTGCACGCACGCTTCGCGGCACAGCGCAGCAAGGTCACCAATGACGCAGACAAGTGGGAACACTACCGTCCGATCATCGCCACTGCGTTTCTGCAGCAGGCAGTGTTTCACAAGGTCAACTTGTCGATGCGTCTGGATCTCGGGGCGGCACTTCGGCAGCTGGCCGCGAAACACGGCGTGCGCATCGAGGAGGTGAAAGTGGCCGGCGCCAGCGACATGTTGGAAGCTTTGAAAACCATGCCGGCCGCCACCGAACGCACCTGCGTGGAAGCCTCGCTGGAAACCATGGAGAGCGGCTTGCCGCGATTGATCGAGCGAGCGCAGGCGTGGACGGACGGCAATGTGCAGCGCATCGAAAATCTGCCGGAGCTCAAGCAGGTCGATGCCTGCCGCAACGCGCTGGACGCCGGAAGGGGCGCGTCGGACGTGATTGGCCGGATTCGACAGACATGGCTGCAGAATGTCGAAAAACATTTGCAATCGGACGGCACCACGATTGCCGTGGTCAACTTGGATCTGCTGTTGGAACGTGGCGGATTGCTGGATGAACTGCGCGCCAAGGGCTACCAGATCGACGCGCCCTAGTGCTTAGACAATGCGTCAGGGTTATCCTGGCGCGCAGCCGTGCCTCACTTTGAACAGACAGGGAAGTGAATATGAAAAATGGATCTCGCGTCGCGTTCTTGCTGCTGTCCATCTTGGCAGTGAATTCCGCTGCCATTGCTGCAAGCATGGACTTGCCTGAAGTCGGTAAGCCCGCTCCCAATTTCCAGGTGGTCACCTTCGATGGGACCAAGGTGAACCTGGCGGACCTCAAAGGTCAGGTCATTCTTCTGAATTTCTGGGCGACCTGGTGCGGACCCTGCAAGCGGGAACTACCTCTGCTGGATGCTTTTTACCGGGCGCGCAGCCAGTTCGGTCTGAAGATGTATGCGGTGACCACCGAAGATTCGCTGAGTCCCTATCAATTGGCGCCGGTGCAGAAAGTGGTGAGTTTCCCGATGATCAAAAGATTCAAAGGGGACTACGGGAAGATCAAGGCGCTCCCCACGAACATCATCATCGATCGGGCCGGAATCGTCCGGTATGCCAAGGCAGCGATGTTCGAGCTGGACAGCATCAATGAAGAACTCATCCCGCTATTGAACGAACCTGCGCCAGCCGGCTGATTTTTGATAAAAAGGTCTTGCTGCGTAGCAGCAATCACCTTGACACCTGCGCGCATGGTTCCTACAATCGCCGGCCTTTGTCTCCGGGCATAGGCAAGGGGCTTAGCCCGAAAATTTACGTGACAGCATCCCGACCGCTCTTCTTCTATGGGGCGGTCCCTAAAGGTATTTATGGCGACGACGACTCAATTAATTCGCACTGGCCGCAACGAGCCCGCTTGGAAGTCCAAGGTGCCGGCGCTGGCCGCTTCACCGCAAAAGCGCGGCGTATGCACCCGCGTGTATACGACCACGCCGAAAAAGCCGAATTCGGCCCTGCGCAAGGTGTGCCGCGTACGCCTGACCAATGGCTACGAAGTGTCCAGCTACATTGGCGGCGAGGGCCATAACCTGCAGGAGCACTCGGTGGTGCTGATTCGCGGCGGCCGCGTCAAGGAT
>JAXDQN010000209.1:0-7120 GCA_034667865.1 Gammaproteobacteria bacterium | reverse complement strand
ATCATGTATTTGTGCGGCTTTTCGCTGGATAACCTGTCGCTGATGGCGCTGACCATCGCGACCGGCTTCGTGGTCGATGACGCCATCGTCATGATCGAAAACATCTCGCGCTACATCGAGGCCGGCGATCCGCCGTTGGAAGCGGCTCTGAAGGGCGCCGGCCAGATCGGTTTCACCATTATCTCGTTGACCGTTTCGCTGATCGCGGTGCTGATTCCGCTGCTCTTCATGCAGGATGTGGTAGGAAGGCTGTTTCGCGAATTTGCCGTCACGCTGGCGGTGACCATCCTCATTTCGGCGGTGGTGTCGTTGACCTTGGTGCCGATGATGTGCGCCAAGTTGCTCAAGCATCGGCCTCCGGGCGGTCACGCCGCAACCGAGTCCGGCAAGTGGTTTACCGCGGTCGTCGATTGGTACGCCAAGCGCCTGGCGTGGGTGTTGAATCATCAGACGGCGACGCTATGGGTTGCGCTCGGCACGCTGGTGTTGACCGCTCTTCTGTATGTACTCATCCCCAAGGGATTCTTTCCGGACCAGGACACCGGCCTGATCCAGGGCGTCTCGGAAGCCACGGAATCGGTGTCCTATGCGGCCATGGCGGACCGGCAGCAGGCCCTCGCCGTTGCCATCCTCACCGATCCGGACGTCCTCAGCCTGTCATCGTTCATAGGCGTGGACGGCAATAATGTCACGCTGAACAGCGGCCGGTTCTTGATCAACTTGAAGCCGCGCGGCTCGCGTTCCGGGAAAGTCGCGGACACCATCCGGCGGCTCAAGGAGGAGACGGCTGACGTCTCGGGCATCACTCTCTATATGCAGCCGGTGCAGGATCTGACGCTGGACAACACCATCAGCCGCACCCAGTACCAATTTACCTTGGAAAGCGCGGATTCCGTGGCGCTGTCCAGCTACACGCCGAAGCTGGTGGCAGCGCTGGCGCAACAACCCGATTTAGCCGACGTGGTCAGCAACCAAGAAGACAACGGGCTCGCCGTCTACGTCAACATCGATCGGGACAGCGCGGCGCGCTTGGGCATCAGCGTCGGCACGGTGGACAACGCGCTCTATGACGCCTTTGGCCAGCGCATCGTCTCCACGATTTTCACGCAGTCGAATCAATATCGCGTGATCATGGAAGCGGATCCAAAAAGTTACACATCGGTGGATTCACTGGCCTCGATCTACGTACCCTCGTCGAGCGGCGGCCAGGTGCCGCTGTCGGCTATCGCCAAAGTCGATGTGCAAACCCGCCCGATTCTCATCAACCATCTGGCGCAATTTCCCGCCGCCACGGTATCGTTCAACCTTGCGCCCGGCGCCTCGTTGGGCAGCGCCGTGGACTCCATCGAGAAGGTCGAACGCAGCATCCAACTTCCTGCCAGCATCCACACCACCTTTCAGGGCGCGGCCCTGGCGTTTCGCAGCAATTTATCCAATGAGCTGCTGTTGCTGGTGGCCGCGGTGCTGGTGATGTACATCGTGCTCGGCGTGCTGTACGAGAGTTTCATTCATCCAATCACAATTCTGTCGACGTTGCCTTCCGCAGGCATCGGCGCGTTACTTGCCTTGATGCTGTTCGGCGACGATCTGACCATCATCGCGCTGATCGGCATCATTCTGTTGATCGGTATCGTCAAGAAGAACGCGATTCTGATGATCGATTTCGCCATCGTGGCGCAGCGTGATGAAGGCCTGTCGCCGCGCGACGCCATTTATAAAGCCTGCCTGCTGCGGTTTCGTCCGATCTTGATGACCACCGTGGCGGCCATCTTTGGCGCCCTGCCGCTGATGTTTGGCGCCGGCACCGGCTCGGAACTGCGCCATCCCTTGGGCGTCAGCATCGTCGGCGGTCTGCTCGTCAGTCAGGTTCTGACGCTGTTCACCACGCCGGTGATTTACCTGGCCTTCGACCGGGTTGCCGCGCGGCTGCGCGGCCGCAGCGCCGCGCCGGAGGCGCCATTGACGGAGGGGCCCGCGTGAGCATCTCCGCTCCTTTCATCAAGCGGCCGGTCGCGACCACGCTGTTGACCATCGGCGTCGCGCTATGCGGAGCGGTGTCTTTTGGAATGCTGCCGGTGGCGCCGTTGCCGCGCATCGACGTTCCCGCCATTTTTGTTTCCGCGCGCCTTCCCGGCGCCAGTCCCGAAGTCATGGCCAGCACCGTGGCCACGCCTCTGGAACGCCACCTGGGCGCGATTTCCGACGTCGATGACATGACCTCGAACAGCGGCGTCGGCACCTCGAACATTCAATTGACCTTTGGCTTGGACCGCGACATCGACGGCGCCGCGCGCGATGTCCAGGCGGCAATTGCCGCGGCCCATGCCGACCTGCCGACCTCCCTCACCAGCAATCCAACCTACCGCAAGATCAATACCTCGGCCTTTCCGGTGTTGTCGATTGCCATGACCTCGGATGTGCTGACCCAAGGACAGATCTACGACGCCGCCGACGCGGTGATCTCGCAGCGACTGTCGCAAATCCCCGGCGTCGGCGGAGTCAGCGTCAACGGCAGCGCACTGCCGGCGGTGCGCATCGAATTAAACCCCCTGTCGCTGTCCAAGTACGGCATCGGGCTGCAGGACGTGCGTGCCGCCATTTCCAATGCGAACGCAAATGCGCCGAAGGGCGCGATCGAATCCGATGCTTTGCACTATCAGATCTATACCAACGACAATGCGCGCGACGCCGGCCCTTACCGCAGCCTGGTGATCGCCAATCGCAATGACGCACCGGTACGCTTGGGCGATGTGGCGGAAGTGCTGGATATGGAGGACGGCGCCACCGAGAACATCCGCACCTACGGTTTGTACAACGGCAGGCCGGCGGTATTCGTCACCGTGTCGCAACAGCCCGGCGCCAACATCATCGAGACCATCGATGCAGTGAAGGCAGAACTGCCGCTGCTCAAGGATTCCATCGATCCGAAAATCGACCTGGTGGTGAATTTCGACCGCTCCATCACCATTCGCGCCTCCTTGCACCAGGTGGAGCAGACGCTGCTGCTGGCCGTGGCCATGGTCATCCTGGTGGTCTACATTTTCTTGAACAGCTATCGAGCCGCGATCATTCCGGCGCTGGTCGTGCCGGTATCGCTGATCGGCACGTTCGGCGCAATGTATCTGCTCGGCTATACCCTCGACAATTTCTCGCTCATGGCACTCACCGTCGCAACGGGCTTCGTGGTCGACGATGCCATCGTGGTGATGGAAAACACCACCCGGCATATCGAGGATGGCATGACCCGCATGCGCGCCGCATTCCTTGGCGCCGAGGAAGTGGGTTTCACGGTGCTCTCCATGAGCCTGTCATTGGTCGCCGTCTTCATTCCGTTCATGCTGGTTGGCGGCGTCGTCGGGCGCATCTTCCGCGAATTCACCGTGACGCTGTCGGTGTCGATTTTAATTTCGCTGGTCATATCGCTGACCACCACGCCGATGATGTGCTCACTGTTGCTGCAAAACGATCGCGACCGCAAGCCCTCGCGCTTCGGCGCCGCGTTCGAACGCGGCTTCGGGCACTTGCGCCGCAACTACGAGACCACGCTCGATTGGGCGCTGAACCACCGCCGCATCATGGTGAGCCTGCTGCTGGCCACCATCGGGTTGAACGTCTACCTGTACATCGCCATTCCAAAGGGATTTTTTCCGCAGCAGGACACCGGCCAGCTGCAAGGCGGCATTCGCGGCGATGCGTCGGCGTCGTTTCAATTGATGAAAGGCAAGCTGCAACAGGTTGCGGCCATCATTCAGGCCGACCCGGCGGTGGCCACCGTCACCGGTTCCTATGGCGCCGGCGGCTTCGGCCCCGGGGGTGGCTCCAGTGCCAATGTCACCATTGCGCTCAAGCCCTTGAAGGAAAGGAATATCAGCGCCGACCAGGTAATCGCCAGACTGCGGCCGCAACTCAACCGGGTGCAGGGTGCGGCGACTTTTTTGCAGGCGGTGCAGGACATCGGCGGCGGCGGCGGCCGAACGGCGAATGCCCAATACCAATACACGCTGCTGGGCGACGATTTGAACGACGTGCGCACTTGGTCGGTGAAGCTGCGCAACGCACTGCAGAATATGGCCGAAATCACCGATGTCGACACCGATTTGCAGCCGGGCGGACTGGAGACGGATGTGATCGTCGATCGCGACAGTGCGTCGCGCCTCGGGCTGTCGGAGATCCAAATCGACAATGCGCTCGGCGATGCGTTCGCGCAGGCGCAAGTCTCCACCATCTACAATCCGTTCAGCCCGCAGCAGTATCACGTGGTCATGGAAGTGGCGCCGGAATTCTGGCAGAACCCGGAGATCCTCAAGGATCTATATGTGAGCACTTCGGGGAACGCCGCGTCGGGCACCCAATTGACCCAAGCCGTGGCCGGCACCACCGTCCTCAAACCCTCGACGGCGGCCTCCACCACCTCCGTGGCATCGGACGAAGCGCGAAATCTTTCGTTAAACTCATTGGCCAATGCAGGCCGCGGCAATACCTCCACCGGCTCGGCCGTGAGCGTCGCCCAAGAAACCGTGGTGCCGTTTTCCGCCTTCAGCCACTTCACCATCGGCACCACGCCGGTATCGGTCAATCACACCGGCACCTCGGTCTCCACTTCGATTGCCTACAATCTTACCGAAGGCGTGTCGATCGGTACGGCGCAAGATGCGATCAAGAAGAAAATGGAGGAGATTCACATGCCGGTGAGCATCCGCGGCGGCAATTACGGCACGGCGCGCTTGTTCCAACAAAGCAATGACAACACTCTATGGCTGTTCTTGGCGGCGGTGGCAGCCATTTACGTGGTGTTGGGAGTGTTGTACGAAAGCTATAGTCAGCCGTGGACCATTCTATCGACGCTGCCGTCCGCAGGCGTCGGCGCCCTGTTGGCGCTGCTGGCTACCGGCACCGAATTCAGCTTGATTGCGTTCCTAGGAATTTTGCTGTTGATCGGCATCGTCAAGAAAAACGCCATCATGATGGTGGACTTCGCGCTCGAGGCCGAACGCAAGCTTGGCATGGATCCGCGGCAAGCCATCGCGCACGCGTGCTCGCTGCGCTTCCGTCCCATCATGATGACCACTTGCGCCGCCATTGCGGGCGCCCTGCCCCTGGCCATCGCCAGCGGCGACGGAACTGAAATGCGCCGGCCGTTAGGTATCGCTATCGTCGGCGGGTTGGTGGTGAGTCAATTGCTGACGGTCTACACCACGCCGGTCATTTATTTGTATGTGCATCGGTATTGGAAACATCTGAAGGACGGCAAGTACTCTCCACCGAGCAAACTCCCTCCCACGGGTGGCTCGGCTGCTCCGGGCTTCGGCGCCTTGGAGGCCGGGACATGATGAAGTTCAACTATCGCGCCACGACCATCGCGCTCACGGGTACCGCTCTGTGCTCGTGCGCGGTGGGCCCGGACTATCACCGCCCCGCGTTCGACACGGCGCCGAATTATAAGGAAGCCGCCGATTGGAAACCCAGCGAGCCCAACGATATTTTATCGCGCGGCCCGTGGTGGAAGATATTCAACGACGACGCGCTAAATGCACTTGAGGACCAGGTCAACATTTCGAACGAGAACATCAAGGCGGCAGCGGCCGCCTTCGAACAATCGCGCGCGTTGGTGGCACAGGCCCGCGCCGGTTTGTGGCCGAGCATCGCGGCAATTTTCCAGGCGCAACGCGGTGCGCAGGCGCCGCTTCCCTCACACACCTCCTACAGCGCGGGATTGTCCGGAAGTTGGGACATCGACATCTGGGGTGGCATACGCCGCAATGTCGAGAGCAATCGCGCATCGGCGCAGGCCAGCTCTGCCGCACTGGCCGGCGCGCGGCTCTCGGCGCAAGCCGAACTCGCCACCGACTACTTTGAGCTCAGAGCGCAGGACCAGAACCAGAAGCTTCTGGATGATACGGTCGATGCGGAAACACAGTCGCTAAAAATCGCGGAAAGCCGCTACAAATTTGGCGTGGCGGCGCGCGCCGACGTTGTCAGTGCCCAGGCGCAGCTGCTGTCGAGTCAGTCGCAGCAGATCAACGCGAAGATTCAGCGTGCCATTCTCGAACATGCCATCGCGGTGCTCATCGGCCAGCAGCCGGCAGTTTTCTCCATGGCCGTGGCGCCCATCCGCTCCGATGTGCCCACCGTACCCGCCGGCGTGCCTTCGACGCTGCTGGAGCGCCGTCCGGATGTGGCGCAGGCCGAGCGCACGATGGCAGCCGCCAACGCGCAAATCGGCGTTTCCAAGGCGGCATATTTTCCCAGCCTGACGCTGGCCGCCCAGGATACGTACAGCGGATCGAGCTTGGGCCATTTGTTTCAAGCCTCCAATCGACTCTGGTCGGTTGGACCTGAACTGGCGGAAACCCTGTTCGACGCCGGACTGCGTCGCGCGCAGGTCGCCCAGGCGCGAGCCGCCTATGCAGCCAGCGTGGATAATTATCGACAGACGGTGCTGACCAGCTTCGAGCAAGTGGAAGACGACATCGTGACACTGCGGGTGCTCGAGCAACAAGCGGCGATCGAAGATGCGGCGGTCAAAGCCGCGCGCGAGGCCGAAGCGCTCACCCTGAACCAATACAAGGCGGGCACCGTGCCCTACAGCAGCGTCATCACGGCGCAAACCACGCGGTTTGCCGCCGAAGAGACTGCCTTGGCGGTGCTATCCAGCCGTCTGCAAGGCAGCGTCAATCTCATCGAAGCATTGGGCGGCGGATGGGATCAGTCGATGGCCACTGACAAGTAGTTCGCGCAACGCGGTCGTATGGCGCTCGCGCTGCTTCGCGAGGCGGCGAGCGCCTCTCCCTCGGCGAAGACCGAGCTTGCTAACTGTCTTCTCAAGGGCTGCCCAACCCCAGCGCCAGACACCGGGTCACTGGTTGATTGGCTACATCCACCCCTACATGGATGGCAATGGCCGTATGGCCCGCTTTCTAATGAACGCCATGCTCGCGTCCGGTGGATATCCGTGGGCCGTCGTTAGAGTTGAGGACCGTGCACGCTACCTTCGCGCCCTGGACAGCGCAAGTATTGATCTCAACATTGCCCCGTTTGCAGCCTTTCTCGCCGAGCGCGTCGGATGGTCGGTTTCGCAGTGACCCGTAAAGAACGCCGGATGATGTCGCCTCGATTTTGA
>JAXDQN010000208.1:0-4030 GCA_034667865.1 Gammaproteobacteria bacterium | reverse complement strand
GGCTTCATGCGCTTCCAGCCGTCCGAAATCATGAAGCTGGCCGTGCCCATGGTATGTGCCTGGTATATGCATGAACGGCCTCTGCCGCCGCGATTCGTGGACTTGATGGCCATGGGACTGCTGATCGCAGTGCCCACGGCCATGATCGTCAAGCAGCCCGACCTCGGCACAGCATTGCTGATCGCTTCCTCGGGACTGATCGTCATGCTGTTCGCGGGTCTGCAAATCCGAATTATCTTGATTTCCATTCCCTTGGTCGGCGGTGCCGCCTGGGCCGCATGGCATTTCATTCACGATTATCAACGCCAGCGCATTTTGACCTTCATCAATCCCGAGACGGACCGCCTCGGCACCGGCTATCACATCATTCAATCGCAAATTGCCATCGGCTCGGGCGGCGTGTTCGGCAAGGGCTGGATGAACGGCAGCCAGGCGCAGCTGGAATTTCTGCCCGAGCGCTCCACCGACTTCATCTTCGCCGTGATCGGCGAGGAATTCGGTCTGCTGGGCCAGTTGTTGGTGTTGACGCTGTATGGGGTGGTCATCGGACGCGCGCTGTATCTCGCCATGCAGGCGCAGGACACCTTTGCACGCCTCACCGGCGGCGCCATTGCGCTGAGCTTTTTCGTGTACGTATTCGTCAATTCCGGCATGGTCAGCGGCATCCTGCCGGTGGTTGGCGTGCCGCTGCCCTTGATCAGTTATGGAGGCACTTCCATGGTCACTCTGCTTGCCGGCTTCGGCATCCTCATGTCGCTGCACTCCCATCGCAAGTTGATCGGATCCTAGACGCGTGACTGCATCCCGACATCTGAGCGCTCTGCTGGGCATATTTGCTTTGTTGTGCGCGGGCACGCAGTCCGCGTTCGCCATCGACACGCGCCGCGCCGAAGTGAAGGATTTCATCGCGCATATGTCGAGCGCTTACTCCTTCAAGAAGCGCCCGCTGCGCAAGCTGTTGAACTCGGCCCAGAGCCAACCGGCGATTCTCGACGCCATGGAAAAACCGGCCGAGAAAGCCAAGCAATGGTTCGAATACCGCCCGATCTTCCTCAACGAGCGGCGCATCCGCGAAGGCACCGATTTCTGGCTGGCGCACCGTCAGGCGCTGGATCAAGCGAGCATACGCAGCGGCGTGGCGCCGGAATACCTGGCGGCCATTCTGGGCGTGGAAACCTATTACGGCCGGCTGACAGGCTCCTACCGCGTGATCGATGCCTTGGTCACCCTGTCGTTCGACTTTCCGGCGCGGGCGAAATTCTTTCGCGACGAGCTCGAGCAATACCTGCTGCTGACCCGCGACATGCACTTGGATCCGCTGACGCTCAAAGGCTCTTACGCGGGCGCCATGGGCGCGCCGCAATTCATGCCGTCGAACTATCGCCGCTACGCCGTGGATGCGAATGCGGATGGCCACATCGATTTGTGGACCAACTGGGCCGATGTCTGCGCCAGCGTCGGCAACTATCTCAAGGAACACGGCTGGAACGCCGGCGAGCCGGTGCTGACCGACGCCAGTGCGGATCCGGACAAAGTCGCCGATCTGGACGGCCGAAAATTGGCGCTGTCCGATACCGTGGGGTCGTTGATGGCCAAGGGTGTCAGCTTCGAGAGCCCGCTGCCTGCCGACGCGCCGGCGCTGCTGATCGCGGCCGACGAGGCGGACGGCGTGCACTGGCGCGTGGGCTACAACAACTTCTATGTCATCACCCGCTACAACCACAGCGCGTTGTATGCCATGGCGGTGTACGAGCTGGCGTCCGCCGTTAAGCAGCGGATCCTCGCCATCGATGCGTCCGGCGGCACGCCGCCGGCAACCACTCGAGTGACAACACCCTCGCCGACGCTGTCCCCGTGACCCGCTTGCGCCTATCCGCTGGCCTGCTCGGTGGCGCCCTGTGTTTAACTCTAGCCGGATGTTTCAGTCCGGCGCCCCGGCCGTCGCCGGTAGAGAGCGCACCGGTCGCCGAGACACCGCCGCCGCCGGACACTGTGCCGGAGGTCGCACCACGTGCCGAACGCCGCTCCCGTAGCGGCAACCCACCGTTCTATAACGTGTTCGGCAAACGCTACTACGTTCTATCGAGCAGCGTCGGCTACGTGGAACGCGGCGTGGCCTCGTGGTACGGCCCGGGCTTTCACAAAGTCCGCACCTCTACCGGCGAAACTTACGACATGTACGGCATGACGGCGGCGCACAAGACCCTGCCGCTGCCCGCCTATGTCAGTGTCACCAATTTGCAGAACGGCCGCAGCATCGTGGTGCGCGTCAACGATCGCGGCCCCTTCGTCGGCAATCGCATCATCGATCTGTCCTATACGGCCGCGTCGAAACTCGACATGTTGCGCAATGGCACCGCCATGGTCGAAGTTCGCAGCATCGATCCGCCGTCGCCGACGTTGACCGGCCCCACGACTGCGGCAGCCGCGCCGGCCACAGTCACCGGCACAGCCACAGCCACAGCCACCGAATCTGCGCCGCCCAGCGCCGCGCCCGTCGCCGACACCGCATTGTTCGTGCAGGCCGGCGCGTTCAGCGATCCGGCGAATGCCGAGCGCCTGGCGGAGAAATTGCGCGGCGGCAGCTACGGCAAGGTGTTCGTGCGCGATAATGAAATCGCTGGGCGACGCATGTACCGCGTGCGCATCGGCCCGGTGCCGGACGTGGCGGAATTCGACCGCATCGTCGCAGCCCTGGATCGCTTGGGGATCAAGGATGCGCATCTCGCGCTCGACTGACGATCCTCGGTACACTTATCAGTTCTCATTGGGATGACTACAAAATGATTCGATCTTTCATCGCGTTTGCGGCCGCTACACTGGTGACGACCAATAGCTTCGCCGTGCCGCACAAGAAGCACGCGCATCCGCCCGCCACGCAGAGCGAGCCGGCCGCACCAGTCGGCGCGCCTGCCGCACCCGCCGGCTTACCCGGCTCGGGCATCATCCCCACCGCGCCGCAGGTCGACGCGCGCGCCTACATCGTGGTCGATTCGCGCACCGACAAGGTTCTGGCGGCGAAGGACGCCGCCGCGCGCATGGAGCCGGCCAGTCTCACCAAGCTGATGACGGCTTACATCGTTTTCCAAGAACTGGCCAACGGCAAACTGAAGCTGGAAGATCAGATATCGGTGAGCGAGCATGCCTGGCGCTCCGAAGGGTCGCGAACCTTCATTGAATTGGGCAAGCCGGTGTCGGTGGAGGATCTGATTCTCGGCATGATCGTGCAATCCGGCAATGACGCCACCATCGCCTTGGCGGAGCGCATTGCGGGCACGGAAGAGACCTTTGCTCAACTGATGAACGCCAATGCCCAGCGCTTGAAGATGGTGGGCTCGCATTTCGAGAACAGCTCCGGACTGCCCTCGCCGCAGCACTACACCACCGCGCGCGACATGTCTTTGTTGGCAAATGCCATCATTCACGACTACCCGCAGTACTACAAATGGTTCTCACAGCGCGAGTTCATCCACAACGGCATCAGGCAACAGAATCGCAATGGCTTGCTGGACAAGGATCCGACCGTGGACGGCCTGAAGACCGGTCATACCGACTCGGCGGGATTCTGTCTGGTGACCTCCGCGCTGCGCGATGGCATGCGCCTGGTGTCGGTGGTACTGGGGTCGGACAGCATGAAATCGCGCGAGAACGCCAGCGCAGCGCTGCTGAACTACGGCTTCACCTTCTTTGACACCAAGCTCATCGTCAAAGGCGGCACGGCGCTGGCCACGGCGCGCGTCTGGAAAGGCCAGACCAACAGCGTGGAACTTGGCATCAAGGATGATCTGTATCTGACCGTGCCGCGCGGACGCTCCGACATCAAGACGGCCGTGGACGTCACGCCGAAGCTGATCGCGCCGCTGCTCGCGGAGTCCACTCTCGGCGCCGTGCGGGTGCTGAACGGCACGGAAAATGTCGCGACGATTCCGCTGCACCCGATCAAGCCGGTGGCGGCAGGCGGCTGGTGGCGCCGTCTCATCGACACCATTCGCTTGTGGTTTGCATGAGCGGACCGCTGCCCATCTGCTAT
>JAXDQN010000207.1:0-9450 GCA_034667865.1 Gammaproteobacteria bacterium | reverse complement strand
CATGCCGGTATGCGGAGCCGTGAGAAATCCGAACAAGGTCGGATCGGCCCATAGCAGCAAAGGCACCAGCGCCCACACCGCGTGCAGAATCATTTTGCGGCGCAGGTTGTAGCCCACTTTGATGTCTTCCTTGTGCTCATGCGTGGCGTGGTTGACGTCGTCATAGCCCTTCGGTTCGAAGAAGAAGTGTCCGGACTGACGGCTGACCATGGCGATGAGCCAGCCGATCAGGGCGGCCATCACCGGGTCCTTGAACATCATCACGTAGGCGACGATGAAACTCAGTGCGCTCAAGAAATGCAGGGACTGATTGATGCGGCTGTGGTGGTAGAAACGATGATCGTCCCAACGCTGGGTCCGCAGTTCTGCCAAAAAGCTTTGCATAGATGGTCCTCGATTGAATTTCGTGGTTCAGCCATGAAGCAAATATAGGATTTTCATTGCAAAGCCATGACAAACGGCATTCATCGTATCGTCATGCCCGCATGCGAACCTCGGCACATGCGAATCATGATCGTTACCGATGCCTGGTTCCCCCAAACCAACGGTGTGGTCAGCACCTTGGCGCAGACCGCGGCGTGGCTGGGCCGCTTCGGCCATGAAGTGCGGACGCTGACGCCGCAGGACTTTCGCAGCGTCGCCTGCCCCACCTATCCGGAAATCCGCCTCTCGCTTTTCCCCTACAAGAAGGTCGAGAAGAGCATCGTGGCCTTCGCGCCGCAGGCACTGCACATTGCCACCGAGGGCCCGCTGGGCCTGGCGGCGCGCCGCTTCTGCATGCGTTGGGGCATTCGTTTCACGACCTCGTACCACACCCAGTTTCCGCAGTATCTGCGCGCGCGCTGTCCGATTCCGCTGAAAATATCCTATGCCGCATTGCGCCGCTTTCATGGCGCCGCGGTGCGCTGCATGGTGAGCACACCGACCATGCGCAAGGACCTCGCAGCGAACGGCTTCAAGAATCTGGCGAGCTGGCGGCGCGGCGTGGACACCGATTTATTCAAGCCGCGCACCAAGGGCTTTCTGCAACTGCGCCGGCCGATTGCGGCCTATGTGGGGCGGGTGGCGGTGGAGAAGAACATCGACGCCTTCTTGAGCATGCCGTGGCCGGGCAGCAAGATTGTCATCGGCGACGGGCCGGAACGCGCGCGCCTGGAAAGTCAGTATCCGGACACCACCTTTGCCGGATTCAAATTCGGCGAGGATCTGGCCTGCCATTTGGCCGCCGCCGATGTGATGGTATTTCCCAGCCGCACGGATACTTTTGGGCTGGTGAATCTCGAGGCCATGGCCTGTGGCGTGCCGGTGGCGGCCTATCCCGTCACGGGCCCGATTGACGTGATTCAGGACGGCGTCACCGGCGCGCTGGACACCGATCTGGCCAAAGCCGCGTGGCGCGCGTTGAAAATCGATCCCGAAGCCTGCAGAGCACGGGCGCTGGCCTCAGGCTGGGATATCTCCAGCCGGGAATTCGAAAACAATTTGGTGCCCTGCCGCGACGCGGCGGCGGGCCAGTTCCGTCTGGCTCAACCGAAGTTGATTTTTGCTTCCAGATTGGTGCGCGAGTCGGCGCTCGACAATGCCTCTTCGAGCTCGATGCGGCCTTCGCGCACCAGGTTATAGAGCGCGCTGTCGAAGCTCAGCATGCCGCGTTCCGTGCCGGTGCGGATCGCTTCCTTCACACCGATGACGTCGCCCTTCTTGATCAGCTCCGATATGTGCGGCGTGTTCACCATGACCTCGGATGCCGCCACGCGCGTGCCGCTCTTGGCGAACACCAGGCGCTGCGAAAGTATGGCGCGCAGGTACTGCGACAAGTCCAGGAAGATCTGATTGTGCTGGTCGCGCGGAAACATGTTGATGATGCGGTCCAGGGTTTCGGCGCAGTTATTCGCGTGCAGGGTCGCGATGCATAGATGGCCCGTTCCGGCCAATGCGATCGCCGCTTCCATGGTCTCGCGGTCGCGGATTTCGCCCACCAGAATCACGTCGGGCGCCGAACGCACCGCGCTGCGCAGCGCGCGCGCGAATGACTTGGTGTCGAGACCGACCTCGCGCTGATTGATGATGGACTTCTTGTTGGAGTGCAGAAATTCGATCGGATCCTCGATGGTCAGGATGTGATCCGAGGAGGTCTCGTTGCGGTAGTTGATCATCGCCGCAAGCGTCGTGGACTTGCCGGCGCCCGCCGCGCCGACCATCAGAATCAGTCCGCGCTTGAGCATCACCAGGTCTTTGTAGATATCCGGCATGCCGAGATCTTCGAGCCTGGGCATTTCCGCGGTGATGTAGCGCAGCACCATCGCCGGGTAGCCGCGCTGATAGAACACGTTGACGCGGAAGCGGCCGAGGCCGGTTTCGGAAATCGCGAAGTCGATTTCCAATTCGTCGTTGAAATGTTCGATCTGATCCTGGGTCATCAAACCCAGTGCGGCCTGCCGCACCGTTTCAGGGGTCAGCACCTGCTTGTTGACCGGAAAGATCTTGCCTTCGATCTTGATCTTCACCGGCGCATTGCAAGTGAAGAACAGATCGGAGGCCTTTTTCTCGACCATGAGTTTGAACAACGGCTTGGTGTTCATCACATGGGCCGTTGATACGGGTTCGACGGAAGACATGAGCTAGAACACCTGTCCTTCTTCTTCCTCGACGATTTCCAGCGACTGGCCGCCTTCCTCCGGATTCTTCATCTCGCGCTTGCTCTCGAGCTTGACGCGCAGCCGCAGCTCGTTCTTCGAATCGGCGTTACGCAACGCATCTTCGTAGGAGATCAGGCCTGCTTCGTACAGATCGAACAGCGCCTGGTCGAAGGTCTTCATGCCGAGGCGATTGGAGCGCGACATCACGTCCTTGATCTTGGCGACTTCGCCTTTGAAGATCAGGTCGGAGATCAGCGGCGAATTCAACATGATTTCCATCGCGGCGATGCGGCCCGAGCCGGCTTCGCGCGGAATCAGGCGCTGCGAAATCAGCGCGCGGACGTTCAACGACAGGTCCATCAGCAATTGCTCGCGCCGCTCTTCCGGGAAGAAGTTGATCATGCGGTCGATGGCCTGGTTGGAGCTGTTGGCATGCAGCGTAGCCAGCACCAAGTGTCCCGTTTCGGCGAATTGAATGCCGTACTCCATGGTCTCGCGGTCGCGGATTTCGCCGATGAGGATCACGTCCGGCGCCTGCCGCAGAGTGTTCTTGAGGGCCAAGTGCCAGCTTTCGCAGTCCACGCCGACTTCGCGATGGGTGACGACGCAGCCCTTGTGCGCGTGCACGTATTCAACCGGATCCTCGATGGTGACGATGTGGCCGCGGGTCTTCTCGTTCCGATAGCCGACCATGGCCGCCAGCGACGTGGATTTACCCGAGCCGGTGCCGCCGACCAAGATCACGAAGCCGCGCTTGGAGAGCACGACCTCCTTGAGAATCGGCGGCAGTTCCAACTCCTCGAGAGTCGGGATCTTGGCGTTGATGGTTCGCACCACCGCGCCGGTATGACCTTGTTGGATGAATGCGCTGACGCGGAAGCGGCCGATGCCCGGCGGCGCGATCGCGAAATTGCATTCCTTGGTGGAATCGAATTCCTTGGTCTGGCGGTCGTTCATGATAGCGCGGACCAGGCCGGCGCTTTGTTCCGGACTCAAGGAGCGGTCCGACTGCGGACGAATTTCTCCGTCCACCTTGATGGCCGGCGGAAACCCCGCGGTGATGAACAAGTCCGAACCCTTCTTCTCGACCATGCGTCGCAGCAGGTCTTGCATCAGTCGTATGGCTTGTTCGCGTTCCATTTAGATGCTGTCCTTGTTTTGGGCCTTGTACTTCGCTTCCTCGCGGCTGACTACGCCCTTCTGCACCATATCTTGCAGGCATTGATCCAATGTCTGCATGCCCTGGCCCTGTCCGGTCTGGATCGCAGAATACATTTGCGCGATCTTACCTTCGCGAATCAAATTGCGGATGGCGGGGGTGCCGATCATGATTTCATGCGCCGCGACTCGACCGCCGCCGACGCGCTTCATCAGAGTCTGCGAGATCACCGCCCGCAAACTTTCCGACATCATGGCTCGCACCATGTCTTTTTCGGCCGCCGGGAACACGTCGACGATACGATCGATGGTCTTCGCCGCTGAGCTGGTATGCAGTGTACCGAACACCAAGTGGCCGGTTTCCGCGGCCGTCAAAGCCAGGCGGATGGTTTCCAAATCGCGCATTTCGCCGACCAGCACGATATCCGGATCTTCGCGCAGCGCCGAACGCAGCGCCTCGCTGAACCCCAAGGTGTCGCGATGCACTTCGCGCTGGTTGACCAAGCAACGCTTGGCTTCGTGAACGAACTCGATCGGGTCTTCGATCGTGATGATGTGATCGGGACGGTTATCGTTACAATGATTGACCATGCCTGCCAGGGTGGTGGATTTGCCCGAACCCGTGGGTCCGGTAACGAGCACCAATCCGCGCGGCAGCATGCAAAGATCTTTGAAGGACTTGGGCGCGTTCAATTCGTCCAAGGACAAGATGGTGGACGGAATATTACGAAACACGGCCGCGGCGCCGCGATTCTGGTTGAAGGCGTTGACGCGGAAGCGCGCCAGCTTGGGGATTTCGAATGAAAAGTCGGTCTCGTAAAACTCTTCGAAGGCCTTACGTTGCTTGTCGTTCATGATGTCGTACACCATGCTGTGCACTTCTTTATGCACCAACGCAGGCATATTGACGCGCTTCATGTCGCCGTCGACGCGAATCATCGGCGGCACGCCGGCCGATAGATGCAAGTCCGACGCGTTGTTCTTCACCGCAAAGGCGAGAAGCTGCGCAATATCAACCGCCATTTACGGCTCCTAATTCGACTGGTTTAAGCCAGAAACAGTATATAAGAGGGTGTTGCCACCCAATATGTTAATTGGTCCGCAGAATTTGACGGTTCATGTGAACCACGTCCGGTCTCGGATACTTAGTGCAGCGCTGTCCGCCGGCCGGGACCCCAATGGGGTCACTTTGGTCGCTGTCACCAAGTCCAAGACTGCCGAATCCATGCGTCTGGCCGCCACCGCCGGCGTCACGAATTTCGGCGAAAACTACCTCCAAGAGGCCCTGCCGAAGCTGAACCAGCTGGCCGACCTGGCGCTGACCTGGCATTTCATCGGCGCCATCCAGTCAAACAAGACACGCGACATCGCAGAACGCTTCGATTGGGCGCATAGCGTCGACCGAATTCATGTTGCACGGCGGTTAGCCGGCCAACGGCCCTTTCACGCCCCTCCATTGAACGTCTGTCTGCAGGTCGAGCTCGTGCCGGAACCAAACAAGAGCGGGGTCAAACCCGCGGAATTGACCTCCCTGGCCCACGCCGTCGCTCAACTGCCGGGTCTGCGGTTGCGGGGGCTGATGTGCGTCCCGCCGCCGCAACCCAACGTCGACGCGGAGCGGGCGGTATTCGCGCAGCTAAGAGGACTGCTCGAGGAGCTGAACGCCGGCGGTCTCAAGCTCGATACACTGTCGATGGGCATGAGCGGCGACTTCGAGTCCGCCATCGCCGAAGGCGCGACGCTGGTCAGAATCGGCACGGCGATTTTTGGCAGCCGCTAAAATTCAGGTCTTGGGGAGCCACATGCAGGACATTCGCAAACTCGCCTTCATCGGCGGCGGCAATATGGCTGCGGCGCTGATCAGCGGGTTGCTGAAGCGCGGCTTGCCGAGCGACCGCTGTGTCGTCGCCGATCCGAGCGCCGAACAGCGCCAGCACCTGGCTGAAGGTTACGGCATCGCCGCAACCGCCGACAATGCCGCCGCCGTGCGGGGCGCCGACGTGGTGGTGCTGGCGGTAAAACCGCAGCAGATGCGCGCCGTCGCCCAGGCACTGGCGCCGCATCTTGAATCAGGCCAGCCGCTGCTGATCTCCGTGGCCGCCGGAATCCCCTGTGCCGCCCTATCGCGATGGTTCGGTCCGCAGATTGCGGTAGTGCGCACCATGCCCAATCGTCCCGCACTCAATGGATTTGGTGCCACGGGTCTGTATGCCCCCGCCGGCGTCGGCGCGGCGCATCGCGCCTTAGCCGAGTCCATCATGGCCGCGGTGAGCGCCACGGTGTGGGTCGAGCACGAATCGCAAATGGACACCGTCACAGCATTGTCGGGCAGCGGCCCCGCTTATTTCTTCCTGTTCATGGAAGCGTTGGAAGCCGCAGCCCAGCAACGCGGACTGCCCTTCGAGGTGGCGCATCGTCTCACCTTGGAAACGGCATTTGGCGCGGCGCAAATGGCGCGGCAATCAACCGCCACGCTGGCGACACTGCGCGAGCAGGTGACATCGAAGGGCGGCACGACGGCGGCGGCCCTGCAGGTCCTGGACGCCGCGGGACTTCGTGCTATCGTCGCACACGCCGTTGCGGCAGCTGACGAGCGCTCTGCTGAGCTTGCCGCCGAATTCGGCCAACCTTAAGAACCTGATCAGATATGGAAGCGATTAGATATATCGTCGATACCTTGCTGTGGCTGCTGACGCTGGCATTCATGCTGCGTTTGATGTTTCAACTGGTCAGAGCCGACTTCCGCGATCCCATGGCCGACGCCATCGTGCGCATCACCAACTGGCTGGTCATGCCCTTGCGCCGCGTGTTGCCGCCGATCGGCAAGGTCGACACCGCCACCGTCGTCGCGGTGCTGCTGGTGGCATGCCTGCGCAGTTTCGTGGTTATCGCCCTATCCGGGCTGCAAATCAACGATGTACAACTGTTTCTGCGCATCACCCTGATCGACATGGTGAGGCTGGTGTTGAACATCTACTTGTTCGCGATGCTGCTGTACGCGCTGACCAGCTATGTGTCTCCCGGCGGCTATGCTCCGGGTGTCAGGTTGCTCGCGCAACTGTGCGAACCGATCTTGAAGCCGGTGCGCAAGATTATTCCGCCGATCGGACAAATAGATTTTTCGGTGCTGTGGGTGTCGATCATCATCGGCGCGCTGCTGGTGCTAATGCGTTGAACATCGGCCCGTACATGCCTGATAACACAGTGAACGAGCACCCGTCGAACTCGCGCCGGCAGTCAATTGTCGACGCGAAAGCCTGAAAAACCAGCGCCAAACGCATTGTCCCGCAAGATCTTTTTTTTCAAATGCGCTAAACATCGGCTTTTTTCTATGTTATTTTCGGCGCCGAGTTGAATATGTGGGCATTTACCCGCCCGCGCACGCAAACATCAGTAGGAGATTTAATATGGCGAAAAAGAATGCAGCACCGACCAAGTCTGAAATTCTCGCTACCATTTCGAAGGAAACAGAGCTCTCAAAGAAGCAGGTCGGAGCAGTGTTTGACTCGCTCGGCGGCGCGATCAAGAAGAGTCTTCGCAGCCACGGCCTGTTCACCTTGCCGGGACTTCTGAAGATGAAGGTCGTCAAGAAGCCCGCCACCAAGGCGCGAGAGGGCGTGAACCCTTTCAACGGCGAAAAGATGATGTTCAAGGCGAAGCCCGCCAGCAAGAAAGTGCGCATTGCCGCGCTCAAGACGCTGAAGGAATTCGTGAACTGATTTAAGTGTTGGTATGAGAAGCGGCTGAGGCGAGACTCAGCCGCTTCGAATCGAATCGATGACGACATCGCGCAGTTCATGCAGATGTCCGTGAAAAAAATGCCCCACGTCCAGCAAAATTGCCAGTCGAGGCGGCGGCACCAGTCCGCGCGCCCAGCTGATCACCGCATTGGGGTCCACCACATCATCCGCATCGCCCTGCACGACCAGCCAGGGGCAATCAGGCATCCCGGTCGCGGTAACGTCGAACCGCTGAATGGCGCTGGAAACCCGCTCACTCAATGCCGATGAGTTCGACGTCGAATACCAAGGTCGCACCCGGCGGTATGACGCCGCCGGCACCTCTGTCGCCATAGGCAAGATCAGGCGGAATGACCAGACGCCGGCTCTCGCCGACCGTCATGCCGACGACGCCTTGATCCCAGCCCTTGATCACCGAGCCGGTCCCGACTGGAAATTTAAAGGCACGGCCGCCGCTGACTCTGGAGCTGTCGAATTGCTTGCCCTTGTTGTCCTTGGCCGCCGCGTCGTACAGCCAGCCGGTGTATTGCACGACAGCCGTTTGTCCCGCTGCCACTGCAGCGCCGGTGCCAGGCGTCAACACGGTGGACTGCAATGCGGTCACAGGACTCACGGGCGCCACGACGGTAGGACCGCTGCAGGCGCCAAGCACGGCGACGCAAACGAACATACCGAACTTGGAAATAGTATGAGATGCCATGCCCGGCATCTTAATGCATTTTCTGCGGCGGTTGGTTTCAACCGGCGCCGGACACTAGGGCCGCGTAGATGGCGCCGGCGCTGACGCCGCCCGCCACCACCAAGCCGACCTCGGCCTGAAAACCCAGTGCGTACTGGCGCAACGCGCCGACCGCATCGTCGAGTTCGTCGACTACTTGTAACATCAATTCCACGCCTCGAGTCTAGGGCAGCCCCGCTGCCGCCAGGCGTGAGTGAGATCACAACTTGACAGCCGGCCGACTGTTGCCATGCCGGCCGGGGCTGCGTACGCTCTCCTGATGCAGCGCATTCTCGTCCTGAACCCCAAAGGGGGTTCTGGTAAAACGACGATAGCCACGAATCTCGCCAGTTATTTCGCGAGCCAGGGCGACCGACCGTTGCTTTCCGACAACGATCCGCAAGGCTCGAGCACGCGCTGGCTGAAGAAGCGCAGCGCACAGCAGCCTTTCATTCATGGCGTCGCGGCATTCGAACGCAACTCGCGCATGACGCGGGCGTGGCAGATGCGCGTGCCGCCGGATGCGGCGCACATCGTGATCGATACTCCGGCAGCCGTGCCGGCCCAGGAAATGCCCGACTTCACGCGCGACGCAGACGCCATCATCGTGCCGGTGCTGCCCTCAGACATCGATATTCATGCGTGTTCAAGATGCATCGCCGACTTGCTGCTGATTGCCAAAGTGCGGCGCGACGAGTACCGCATCGGAGTGGTGGCCAATCGGGTGAAGCGCAATACGCTGATCTACCAATCGCTGATGCGCTTTCTGGAGACTCTGCGCATTCCGGTGGTGGCCACTTTGCGAGACTCGCAAAACTACGTGCGGGCGGCCGAAATGGGCGTCGGCATTCACGAAATGAAGCGCTACACCGTCGAGCAGGATCTGCAGGATTGGCAGCCGATGCTGCAATGGCTGAAGGCGAAGGAAGCGGCGCAGCGCCCGATCGAAGGCATCAACCCGCTGCCGGAAACCGCTTAAGCTCCCCTAGCGTCGCGGCTTATTTTTTCTCGTCGAAATTGCCGCGGGCTTTTTCGGCCCAGCTCTTGTAGCTGTGCCAGTTATACAAACTGTTGGTGATCGCAGAGTGGCGACCGCCGGTTTTAGCAACCGTAGCTTCACCGCGAGGGGCCCTGCGGTCCACTCCGGAATATCGCGTAGGAATTTTTACTTCGCTCATCTTCGGTGCCTCTGTCG
>JAXDQN010000206.1:0-14263 GCA_034667865.1 Gammaproteobacteria bacterium | reverse complement strand
GCGCGCTGGTAGTAGAACTCAGGGTCGTTGGGGGTGAGGGTGATCGCCTTGGACAAAAGCGGTATGCCAGTGGCGTAGTCATGACGCGCGATCAATGCCGCGGCCCGGCGGGCAACGGCCGAAGCGTCCGTATCGCTTTCGCCTGCCGCGGCGTTGGCAGTAGTCTGCCGGGAATCCGACACCGGCTCCGACACGGAGCCTTCATTGTCATCGGCCGGCGGTGAATCCATCGGCTTTGAAAGATCGAATACCGGGCCGCCGCTGTAGGACAAAAACAGCTGGCGCTCTCGATTGCCGACAAAGATTCGATGCGAGATAAAGAAATCTGCGCCAAGCAACATGTCGGCCAGGCCCAGATCAATCTTGGCGATGGGCAACCGGGCATTTTTTATTTCCTCACCGTCGCCAATTTTAAATGTGTCGAAGCGCGCGACGTAAGTTTTCACCATGCCTCGCCCCAATCCCTTGCTGTACCCAACGAGCTTTACGCCTTCGGAGTCCACTTTGACTCCTGCTCGGGCTGCCGCATCGATGGAGAGCACCGATCGGCTGGCACCTGAGTCGAATGCAATCTTGATCCTCTTACCGTTGACGTAAGCTACCCCCAGAGTGTGCGAATGCTGTGGCGTTACCTCGTCGATCGGCATCTGCGAAAAGCCTTGATTTTCGGTGAGCCAGTAGGCCAATCGCGCCTTTGCGCAGTCCTTGGTCTTAAACAATCGAATCGCGCCATGGCCGAGGTCGTACTCGACATCGAAGAGCTCCAGAATATTCTGGCCGAGCAGCCCGACGATATCCCTATCAAGTTCGCTGCCACCCACCAGGAATTCGATATCCTTGATCGGAACGCCAATGAGCTTGAACTCCTTCACCTTGGCGAGTTCGGCGTCCTGCGAGCCACCCACGCCGATGACTTTCAAACCGAAAGGCCCTGGCTGCGTGCGCAGGTTGTACTGCGCCGCAGTGGCGGAGCTCAACATGCTGTAGAAGGCGCCGCTGTCCACCAGGAATCGAGCATCCTTGCCGTTGATCTGGGCGACTATCGTCGGCCGCAGATCCATCATTGTGATCGGCAGTTCAGCAACCTGAGCGATTTGGCACTTGGCCGCTGCGTCGGCGGCACCCGGAGGCACAAGCCAGACGCAAACTGCGGCTGCAAAGACGGTTCGAATCACAGATGAGTCTGGGACGCAGGCGCATCCGTGTCTCGCGAGGAGTCAAACACGGGCCCGCCGTTGTAGGACATGCCTGAATCGAATCGAGCGGCTAAGCCTAGGCGAAGCATCGGTCGAGCTGGTTTCCTTTCCATCCTCAGGATATTAAGCGCTTTGCATTCCGCTGCGCTATATCTGCAGACTGGAAACTCGTTGAGTAATACCGCAGAGCAGCTCGTACGGAATGGTTGAGGCCCACACGGCGACCTCCTCGACCGGCATTCCCTCCCCCCAAAGTACGACGGGATCACCGAGTTGCGCCGGCCGTTTCAAATCCGTGACATCGATTCCGATCATGTCCATGGACACGCGGCCTGCCAATGGAGCCCGCTCGCCATTCACCAATACGGGCGCGCCGGATGCAAGATTGCGCGGATATCCGTCGCCGTACCCGATCGCGGCAATGGCTAAGCGCGTCGCACGATTGGCGATCCACGCGCCGCCATAGCCCACCTGCTCCCCCGCCGAGAGACCTTTGACCGCGATCACATGCGAATGCAGGGTCATCACCGGACGCAAGCCGTGATCGGCACCGATCAAGCCTGCAAAGGGCGAGACTCCATACAGTAAAAGTCCGGGCCTGACCCAATCGGCCTGCGCTTCCGGAAATTGCATCATGCCGGCGGAATTGGCAATGCTGCGTTCGCCCGGCAGGCGACTGGTGATGTTTGCGAAACGATCCAGTTGTTCGGTCGTGGTGGACAAATCAGGCATGTCAGCCGAGGCCAGGTGCGTGAACAGATTGACCGGCAGTTCGATGCAGCCCAACTCGCGCAGCGCCGCGTGCGCGGCAATGAAGTCTGCGCCTTTGAATCCGAGACGATTCATGCCGCTGTCGAATTTCAGCCACACTTTGAAGCGTGCCGGCGCAGGCGCCGCGCGCAGCAATTCGATTTGTTCGCGCTCGTGCACCACCAGTTCGAACTGCGCCGTCGCCGCAGCATGCAACTGGTCGGAGTCGAATACGCCCTCGAGCAGCAGAATTTTATTGCGTATACCCTCCTGGCGCAGCGCCAAGCCTTCATCGACGCGCGCCACGGCAAACAGATCCGCCGCATCGAGCGCCTGCGCCGTGCCCACCAAACCATGGCCGTAGGCATTCGCCTTGATGACGGCCATGACGCGCGATTTGGGCGCGCGCCGTCGCACGATGCCTAAGTTGTGGCGGAGCGCAGACGTATCGATGGTCGCGCTCACCAAGGGCGTCACGCGAACCTCACCTGAATACGCCCTCGGCGTATGACTCGGGCGCGTAATTCTCGAACTTGGTGTACTGGCCGAGGAAGGTCAATTGCACATCGCCGGTCGGACCATTGCGCTGCTTGGCGATGATGATGTCGGCGATGCCCTTGCGAGTGGTGTTCGGCTCGTACACTTCCTCGCGATAGATGAGGAGAATGACGTCTGCATCCTGCTCGATGGCTCCACTGTTGTGACTTACGACGCCATCGGCCAGCCAGCTTGCGGGGCCGGGGACGGTCATATCGAAGACCTCTTCCTCACCTTCCAGCTCGTTTCGAACAACGCGATCCCAGAGAAGATCGGAGTCCACCCGAGACTTGAGGATTTCGTCTCGTACTGGTTGATCCACATTCGGGAAATTCCGCGCGATTGCAACTCGCGTTCCCGCGCCTATGTCGCCGATCTCTTTCCAGCCATCCCCAGTGAACACCCGATGGCTTGCCGTCGCCCGGAGAATGCGTCCGCTGGCCAATGAGACCCTAAACACAGGCTTCACGCCTTTCGACCACACCAGATCGCTCTTGGCTTTGATGATTTTCTGATTCTCATCCATAGCCCAGACTTCCGGAGTCTGTCCAACCAGATCTTGAATCGGCACGCGCCGGCCATCGGCCAAGCACACTAGCGTCTCGCCGGTGACGCATTCCCGAAGATCCGACATCACCGGCTTCTTCTCCACGCGCTGCTCGACGCCGCGATTCAGCTGCGACAGCGCGATGACTGGAACCTTGAGTTCCTTGGCGAGCGCTTTGAGCGATCTGGAGATTTCGGAGATTTCTGTGGCGCGATTTTCCTTGGTGCCGGACACCTGCATCAGCTGCAGGTAATCGACCACGATGAGATCCAAGCCGCGCTCGCGTTTCAGGCGGCGCGCCCGCGCGCGAATTTCCGTGGGCGTGAGCGCCGGCGTTTCGTCGACGAAAATATTCGCGGCGCTCAACTGAGTCATGGCGGAATCGATGCGCGGCCAATCCTGCTCTTCCAATCGACCTGAGCGCAGGTTGCTCTGGTTGATCCGTCCAAGGGACGAGATCATGCGCAAGGTCAGCGATTCGGCCGACATTTCCATGCTGTAAATGGCCACCGATTTGCCGGACCCGAGCGCCGCGTTCTCGGCAATGTTCACCGCCAAGGTGGTCTTGCCCATGGAGGGGCGTCCGGCAACGATGATGAGATCGCCGGGCTGCAGGCCCGAAGTCATCTCGTCGAGCGCTTTGAAGCCGGTGGAAACGCCGGTCATCTTGCCGTCGGAGTGATACAGCTCGTCGATGCGATTGACGACTTCGGGCAGGATGCTTTTGACGGAACGAAATCCGACTTTGCCGCGCGAACCGCGCTCGGCGATTTCGAACACCGCGCGCTCGGCCTCGTCGACCACTTCGCGCGCTTCGCGACCTTCCGTTTCCAATGCACTGCCGACGATCAAGTTGCCGGCGGTGATCAATTGCCGCAGCACCGAGCGTTCGCGCACGATGTCGGCGTAGGCACGGATATTGGCGCTGGTGGGCGTGTCGCGCGCCAGGGATCCTAAGTAGGCCAAGCCCCCGACCTGATCCAGTACGCCCTTGCTTTCCAAATGCCCGGACAGAGTGACCGCGTCGCAGGGCTGACTGCGTTCGATCAGCTCAGCGGTGGTCTCGAATATCAGGCGGTGATCGGGGCGGTAGAAATCCTCCGCGATGACGCGGTCCGCGATTTGATCCCAGGCGGCCGCGTCCAGCATCAAGCCGCCGAGCACCGATTGCTCTGCCTCGATGGAATGCGGCGGCAGGCGTAGCCCGTCGCCGGAATTCGAGGTTCGATTGGGGAAGCGGGCGGCCATGCGTAACCCTATGGTACGCGATTGGCGGCCGCTACTCTTCCGCGATGATGGTGACCACCAAGGTCACATCGACATCGGTATGCAGATGCAATTGCACCTGATGTTCGCCGGTGGAGCGGATCGGACCCGTGGGCATGCGCACTTCACTGCGGCTGATCGGCTGGCCCGCTTTCACGGCAGCCTCCGCAATGTCGGCCGTGCCGATGGAACCGAACAACTTGCCTTCGGCGCCAGCCTTGGCCCGCAACTCCAGCTTGAAGTCCTGGAGTTTCGCGGCGCGCGCCTGGGCAGCGGTCAGCTCTTCGTTGGCTTTGGCTTCGAGGATATGACGCTGTGCTTCGAACTTGGCAATGTTCGCCGCGGTCGCCATGGTGGCCCGGCCGGTGGGTACCAGGAAATTGCGGGCGTAGCCGGATTTTACTTTGACGCGATCGCCGATCTGACCGAGGTTCGCGACCTTTTGCAACAATATGATGTCCATGTGCGCTCGCTCAGTTAGTGCTGATCGGTGTACGGCAACAGGGCCAGAAAGCGCGCGCGCCGAATGGCGAGCTGCAGCTGGCGCTGGTAGTGCGCGCGGGTGCCGGTGATGCGGCTGGGTACGATCTTGCCGGTTTCGGTGATGTAGCTCTTGAGCGTCGCCAGATCCTTGTAATCGATCTGCTTGACGTCATCAGCGGTGAATCGGCAAAACTTCTTACGACGAAAAAAACGTGCCATGTGGTTCTCCTAAGTTGCCCGTGCGATCAACGCATGCCCATGGGCATGTCATCGTCATCGCCGTCATCGCCGAAATCATCGTGGCGACGGGCATTCTCGTCCGGCGCACGCGCCATCGGCGAGGGCTCCGTGACTGCTTCATCCATCTTGACGACCAGGCTGCGCAGCACTGCGTCGCTGAAGCGGAACGAGCCGGTGAGCTCGGTCAAGGTCTTCTGGTCGCATTCGATGTTGAGCAGGATGTAGTGCGCTTTGTGCACCTTGGAGATGGGGAATGTCAGCTGGCGCCGGCCCCAGTCTTCGAAGCGATGCACGCTGCCGCCGCCGGCACTTATCATGCCCTTGTAGCGGTCGACCATCGCAGGGACTTGCTCGCTCTGGTCCGGATGGACCAGAAGCACGATTTCATAATGTCGCATTGTATTTCCCTATGGTTGAAGCCTCCCGTTGCGAGCGGTGAGGCAAGGAATGAAGCCGGATACCCGGCAAAAAAGAGCGCGAAGGATACGGCTTAGGGCCCTTTTAGGCAAGCCTTTGGCGGCGCGCCTCGAAGAGAGCCACTCCGGCGGCCACCGAGACATTCAGCGATTCCATGTGGCCGACCATGGGGATGTGCACCAGGAAATCGCATCGCTCCCGGGTCAGGCGCCGCATGCCGGCACCCTCGGCCCCCAAAACCAGCGCCAGGGAGCGTTTCAGGTCGGCCGAGTACAGGGATTGGGGTGCTTCCCCATCGGTCCCCACCACCCAGACATCCCGCTCCTTGAGTTGGTCCAAGGTCCGGGCCAGGTTGGTCACGCTGACCACCGGCACGAATTCGGCTGCGCCAGCGGCGACCTTGCGCACCACCCCGTCGACGCTGGCCGAGCGATCCTTGGGGATAACGACGGCCAGCACACCCGCGGCATCCGCGGTACGCAGGCAGGCACCCAAATTATGGGGGTCGGTCACTCCGTCCAGCACCAGCAACAGCGGTTCACCCTCGATTTGACTTATTGCAGCGAATAAATCCTGGTCATCCCAGGGCTGCAGCGGCCTGATCGAGGCCACCACGCCCTGATGCGCGACATCGCCCACCAGTTTGGCCAACGCGGCCGCACTGACCCCATGAACGTGCACGCCGGCAATCTCGGCGCGCTGCCTGAGGTCGTGGGCGCGAACGTCATCGCGCGGCGCCATCCACAGCTCCAACAGCCGTTCCGGCGCGCGGGACAATGCCGCCATGACGGCGTGCAATCCGTACATCAGATGTCGTTTCGACTCAGCCACGTCCGCGCTTGCCGCCCTGGCGACCTTGACGATTCGAGCTCGAGCGACGCGGCGGCCCGCCGCCGCCGCCGCCCCGCCGGGGGGCGCGCACCGTGCCACGGCTGGCCGCGGCATTGGCGTCGACCAACTCAAAGTCGATCTGCCGTTGGGTCAGATCCACCCGAATCAGGCGCACTTTCACCGCATCGCCCAGCTGCCAGCGGCGGCCGGTACTTTGACCGACCAGACCCATGCCGCCCTGTTCCAACTCCCAATAGTCGCCGGGAATGGAAGAAATGTGCACCAGACCATCGATGGGCATCTCTTTCAGTTGCACGAACAAGCCGAATTCCAACGCCGACGAAATGGTGGCGTCGAACTCCTCACCGATGCGCGGCTGCAAGTACAAGCACTTGAGGTAGCCCATGACATCGCGCGACGCCTCGTCGGCGCGCCGTTCGCGCTGCGAACTTTCCACGCCCAGCACCTGCAGCTCAGCGGAACTGTAACGGTGACCCGAGGCGGAATTCGGCAAGGTCGCTGCCTTGATGGTCCGATGCACCAGCAGGTCCGGGTAGCGTCGAATCGGCGAGGTGAAGTGCGCATACTCATCCAGCGCCAATCCGAAGTGTCCGATGTTGGTTTGCTGGTACACCGCCTGCGCCAGCGAACGAATCACCAGGCCTTCCAGCAATAACCCATCCGGGCGAGCGGCCAAGCGCTCCACCAGCTGCCTAAACTCGCGCGGCGTCGGTTTCTCCGAGAACACCGCTCCCACCTGCAGCGCGCTCAAGACCTTCTGCAGTTCCGTGACCCGCTTGTCTTCCGGCTGGCCGTGAACCCGATACAAGCTGCTGGCCTTCGCGGTGCGTAGCGCCACCGCGGCTTCAACGTTGGCCGCGATCATGCATTCCTCGATCAAACGGTGCGCATCGTTGCGCGTCACTGCATAAAATCCTTCGATGGTGCCCTTCGCGCCGATGCGCGCCTTGACTTCACCGCCGCGAAAATCGAGCGCGCCACGGGCATCGCGCGCGGTTTTTAGCGCGCCATAGACGGCGTACAGGGCCTTGAGCGACTCCCAAATGCCCGGGGTCAAGTCCGCCGGAAATTTGCCTTTCGACTCCGCAGAGTCGCGCAACTCCAAGTAGGTCCAGGCTCGATCGTAGGTGAGCCGGGCATGCGAACGGATCACCGCTTCATAGAAGCGCGACTTGCTCAGCTTGCCGGTCTTGCTGACGTACATGTCGCAGACGAAGGCGAGCCGATCCACACGCGGCATCAGCGAACACAAATGGTTGGAGAGATTTTCCGGCAGCATCGGAATGACCCGATCCGGAAAGTACACCGAGGTGGCGCGCGAACGCGCCTCGTGATCGAGCGCGCTGCCGTAGCGCACATAGTTGCTCACATCGGCGATGGCCACGATCAGCCGCCAGCCGCCGCCGCGCACCGGCTCGGCAAACACCGCGTCGTCGAAATCCTTGGCATCATCGCCGTCGATGGTCACCAACGGCACGTCGCGCAAATCCTCCCGACCCACAAGGTCCGCCGGCTGCACGTCGGGCGGAAATTGATTGGCGTTCTTGATGACTTCCGGCGGGAATTCCTGCGGTAGATCGTGCCGCAGAATCGCGAAGCGCGCCGCCAGATCCGAAGGACGCAAATCCTCCAGCACTTCAACGATGCGGCCCTGCGCCGGCGATTCTCCCTGCGGCCGCTTGGTCACTTCGACAACCACATGATCGCCATCTTTGGCGCCGTGCCGGTCGCGCATCGACACTTCAACCGAATACCAATGACCGGGATCTTCGGGCTCGACGCGCCCGCGCGATTCGCCGGCGTGCCAAATTCCGCCGATTTGACCGGGCGCATCGCCGATGCGACGGATCAGCCGCGCGATGCGCCGGCCGCGTTCATTCATACCGACGGCCAGCGCCTCGACCCGGTCGTTGTGCATCAACGTCGCGGTATCGGCGCGCGCCAGCACCAGCGGCGCGGAACCATCGTCCGGCAACACCAATACATCGCCATTCGCGCGGCCGCGTACCCGTCCGGCGACGCGCTCACCCTCGCCGGCGGTGGCAAATCCATTCGGCCCTTCGATGGCTTGGCCGTCGCGCACCATGGCGGCGAGACGCTTGGCCAGCGCTTGGCGCTGCGCGTCGGTATTGAGGCCCAGCCGTTTGGCGAGGCGCGCCGCAGTTAAGGGTTCCGGTGCTTCGGATAAATGCTTGAGGAGCAGTTCACGGCTGGCGATCGGATCGGCGTAGCGCGATTTTTCGAGTTCGAGATTCGGATCTTGGCCGCGCCAGTCCGCGGACTTACCTTGCGCTCGGGTGGGTGTGGTTCGCTTAGAACCGGTCTTGGCGCGTTTTGTCATTTAAACCTTTCATTAGGGGCGGCAGAGTATCACATCGCCCGTGAGGGTCCGGCCCGCCGACGGCGCTACGGACTTGGATGGATTCCTCCAAAGAACGAGCGGCAGTGCGCCGCAAATTCTTCGGCGATCGGACTCATCGGACGGCCGGCCAGCGTGGCCAGAACCAGCCGACTGCCCTTGACCGGGTTGCTCAATGGGCGGGCGATCAGGGCACGTCCGTCGTAACTCATGTTGTTGGCCGGCTTGGTGACCAGAATGCTGTAGCCCAGTCCGTGGCCGACGAAGCCGCGCAACATCTCGAGCGACTTGGTGCGATAGCCGATCAGCGGTTCAACCCCGGCCTCGCGAAACAGCGACAGAAAGTAATCGCGACTGGGCTCGAGGTCGAGCAGCACCAACGGCTCCTGCGCCAGCTGCTCCAGCGCGATGCTCGATGCGGCGCCCATGGGATGATTGTCGGGCAACAATACGTAGGGCTTGATCTCCGCCAACGGCGTGACGTTCAGGTCGGCGCCGAGTTCGAAGTCGTACAACAGCGCGACCTCCATATCATTGCGCCGCAGGCTGGCGATCAGGTGTTCTTGATCCGCTTCCAACAAAGTCAGCGCGATATCGGGATGCAGCTTGGTGAGGCGCGCGACCAATGCGGGAACCACATACGGCGCGAACACCTGGTAGCAGCCCAACGACAATGACAGCGCCACCGAGTTGGTCCTGGTCGCGCTGCGCTGGTGAAATCTGCGCGGCACGCCATAGGCGCGATTGGCGTAAATCAGGGGCGCTCCACCGCCGGCGACGAAAATATCCTGCACCGAGCCGAACACCACGACGTGCGAGCCGACCCGGTCACTGGCCGTCACCTTGCAATCGAAGGCCACCAGCGAATCGACCACGCGCGGGGAGCCGGTCACTTGCGTGGTCCATTCAGCGCAATCGAATCTGGCTTCGCCGCGCGCGCCGCTGCGTCCCGCGAAATTATCGGAAATATGCGCCTGATCGTCACGCAGCACATTGACGCAGAACACGCCGTTGCGCAGCACCGCCTCCGCCACGGCGCTCTTTTGATGAATGCATACCAGCAACGTGGGCTGCGGCGTGTCGGCGGAAACGGAGACCATGGCCGATACGGTGACGCCGTGACGACCGGCTGCGCCATCGGTGGTCACTACATTGACGGTGGCGGCGGCATGACTCATGCCGAGCAGAAATCGCTGGCGCAGTACCGGGTCAACCTCGCTCACGGATTTTGCACCATTCGCTCTGACAATCCGGGGGCCTTCTTCCTGATGAATAGAGAGCCTAGCATGCACTAATTTGACAACCCCTAGGTCAGTGCGTACATTTCTGCGCCTCTTAAGGGACCCATCTTGCCCAGGTGGCGGAACTGGTAGACGCGCTGGTTTCAGGTACCAGTGGAGCAATTCGTGGAGGTTCGAGTCCTCTCCTGGGCACCATTCCCAATATCCTTTTGAATCAGCAGGTTGTGCGCGAAAAGCGCGCCGCGTCTACTGGCGCGTGGCCCGCCGGATGCCGCTCGAGGTGAGGAAATTCTCGTCCGAGACGCGCACCAGATCGCGGCCTTCGTTCTTCGCCACGTACAAAGCCGAGTCCGCACGCGCAATGAACTCATCGAGCGATCGAACATGCTTGCCGTGCAGCGCAAGTCCGGCGCTCAAGCTCACCCGCAGGCCCGCTCCCGAGGATGGCAAGCGGATGCCGAACACCCGCGTCCGCAACCGCTCCAACGTGGCCATTGCGACCTCGAGATCGGCATTCGGCATGATCAGCAGAAATTCCTCTCCGCCCCAGCGTCCCAACACATCGGGGTCGCGCAAAGTTTCGCGGCTGATGCGTGAAAATTCCTTCAATACATGGTCGCCGGTGGCATGGCCGCAGCGATCATTGATGAATTTGAAATGATCCATGTCGATGATGGCGATGGTGAGCGGCAGATCGTTGGCGATGGCGCTCTCGAGCGCGACGGTCGCCAATTCGACGGTACGGCGCCGATTCGGCAGACCGGTCAGGCCGTCCTGGCGCGCCAGGCGCACCAGTTCCTGGCGAAACCGCAGATTGCTGATCAGGAAGTAGGCCAATAGTGCGATGACGGCAACGCCCGATGCGGCCGCGAAGGCATTCCATCGCAGCTGCTGCGCCTGACGCTGCGATTGCTCCTGCGACACATCGAGTTCGCGCTTCAGCAGCGCATTGCGTTCGATCTCGCGGTCGGTTTCGAAGCGGGCGCGCAGCGCGGCGGCCTGCCGGGTGCGATCCGCATCATTGGACAGGGTGTAACGCCGCACGTACTCGTTGAGATCGTTATAAGCATCGCGATAGTTATGCAATGCGCCATTGGTGCTGGCGCGCCATTCATAGAGCGACGCGACGCGACGCGGCTGCATGTCATCGCCGTTGTGGTCGAGCACCACATTCAACGTCGCCAGAGCTCTCTCAGGATGACCTTGCGCCAGTTGGATTCGCGCCAACAGGCCTTGGGTCTCCTTGGATTCGTCGGCGAAGTTTGAGGCTGTGAAAGTCTTCAACGCACTGTTGCAGGAGGCCAGCGCTTGATTGAGCTGGCCCAGTTCGATGCGCGCTTCGCACACGCGCACGTCGGCAAACGCCACGCCTTCAGTGTCATTGGTACGCGCGCTCTGGCGCCGGGACTCGGTGAATTCTTCGATGGCTTCGGCGTGCTTGCCCATCACGGACAGAATTTTGCCGCGCAAAAATCGTTCCACGGAAAGCGACAGCGTTGCGCCTTGTTTCGTGTGCCAATCGATCGCTTCCTGATTCAAAGCCAGCGCCTGCGGATAGTCGCCCATCGCGCGCAATACTTGCGACAGCGTGCTGGCCGCAAGACTGCGCGGCTCGGCAAACTCAGGCGCGGTGCTGGAGTTATAGGCCTGTGTCAGGCTGCTGATGGCGAGGTCGTCCCGATCCTGCCGGTACTGCAACAGGCCGCGACCGATGAGCAGGCAGGTGTCGGCCAGGGATCCGCGGGGCTGGAGCGCGTGCGCGGCCTCGATCATCGTATCCGCGGCGGCGATCTGCGCCGGGTCGTAGACGTTCTCGGCCAAGGTTGCCAGCAGGCCGAGCCGAATCGGGTCCTTGGCGCCGGTGGCGAATTTCAAGCCCTTATCGACGGCTTCGCGAGCCGACGAAGTCAGCTCCAGAATGCTGTAGGCCTGGGCTTCAACGTCGTACAAGGATGCCAAACGCTGCGAATTCGGATGCGGCAGCTTGGTTTCGAAGTCCAACATGGCCCGAACCTTGGCAAGCGCCGCCTTCGCGTCTTGACTGATCAGGGTTTGCAACGCCAGGATGGACGGGTCGGCGCTGGGCAAACAGGCCGCGGCGGCAGGCAACGCAGCGAAGGCCCACGCTGAAAACAGCATCGGCCAAAGAAGTAGCCACGCGGCTCGATGAGCGCGCCGGCCCGCGTTGCTGGGCTTGCACATGAGAGCTACGAAACTACGGGTTTCCCCCAGCCGGTTCGATACCCAATGTCACGGTTTTACACTTCTCTTCTTGCGCTGCCCGCACTATCCAAAGCATGAATGTGACGTAATTCGCAGCGCAGCCGCCGTGTAGTGAACAGCAATGATGACAATTGCAATTGCACGGGGCATATTGGCGCTTCTCGCCCTTAAACAAATGAATACATAGGGATAGCGTCTTATGACCACCGGTTTTTTCGCTCGCGAAAGCACTGTTGCACCCCCAGGATTTAACCGATTCCAGGTGCCTCCTGCGGCCCTGGCCGTGCACCTGTGCATCGGTCAGGCGTACGCCTTCTCGACCTTTAACTTACCGCTGACCAAGCTGCTGGGAATCACGCAATCCGCCCCCGGTGATTGGAGCCTCAAAGATGTAGGGTGGATTTTTTCCATCGCGATCTTATTCCTTGGGTCGTCAGCTGCCCTGTTTGGCCGCTGGGTCGAGCGCGTCGGCCCTCGCCTGTCCATGTTCGTGTCCGCCCTGTGCTTCGGTGGCGGCTTCCTGCTCGCCGCGGCCGGCATTTATTTGCATCAGTTATGGATCGTGTACTTAGGCTACGGCGTGCTGGGCGGCTGCGGCTTGGGTATCGGCTACATTTCACCCGTTTCCACCCTGATCAAGTGGTTTCCCGATAAGCCCGGCATGGCGACCGGCATGGCCATCATGGGCTTTGGCGGCGGCGCACTCATCGGCGCGCCGCTCTCCGTGCTGCTGATGAAACATTTTGCGACTCCCACCAGCAGCGGCGTGTTCGAAACCTTCGTCACCATGGGCGTGATCTACTTTGTGTTCATGATGATCGGCGTGTTCAGCATTCGCGTGCCGTCCGCCGATTGGAAGCCGGCCGGGTGGGTCCCTGCGGCCCACGCCAAGCCTCTGGTTACGACCGCCAATGTATCCGTGGACGTTGCCTGGAAGACGCCGCAGTTCTGGTTGTTGTGGGGCGTGCTGTGCATGAACGTGACCGCCGGCATCGGCGTGTTGGGACAGGCCTCGCCCATGATTCAGGAAATGTTCAGCGGCAAAGTGACGCCGGTAGTTGCGGCATCCTTCGTCGGACTGTTGAGTTTGTTCAACATGGGCGGACGCTTCATCTGGGCCTCCACCTCCGACTACATCGGCCGGCGCAACACCTACATGATTTTCTTCCTGCTCGGCATGGCGCTGTATGCCTCAATACCCACTCTCGGCCACAACCAGTCGCTGCCGCTGTTCGTCACCGCTTTCTGCATCATCCTGTCCATGTACGGCGGCGGCTTTGCCACCATACCGGCGTATCTGCGCGATGTATTCGGCACCTACCAAGTCGGCGCGATCCACGGACGTCTGCTCACGGCGTGGTCGGTGGCCGGCGTGCTCGGCCCCGTTCTGGTCAACTACATCCGTCAGGCGCAGATCGACAGCGGCGTGCCGAAGGCGCAGGCCTATTCGATCACCATGTACATCATGTGCGGACTGTTGCTGATTGGATTCATCTGCAATTTCGCGATGCGTGCGGTGGATCCTAAGTACCACTATAAAGGCGCCATCGGCGCGTCGGACGGGAGTGCACACTGATGAAAGGCCGAATTGGAATCATATGGCTACTGGTAGCAATTCCGTTATTGTGGGGCGTATTTAAAACGCTGCAAAACGCCTTAAAATTATTTCAATAACTGGCTGGGCTGACTCCCGGCCGCGGAGTTAGCCCATGCACATCAATCTCAGTCTGGCGCCGCTGGTGGCGCTGATCGCCGGCATATTGATTCTGGTCATGCCGAAGCTGCTCAACTACATCATCGCGTTGTATTTGATCGTGGTGGGGCTGCTCGGCCTATTCGGCACCGGCGGATCAATGCACCTTCATTGACGCGCGAGCGCTGCACCGTTCGGGCTTCCCAAACCGGTGCAGGCATCCCAATTGGCAGCCGCCGCATAGTCGCCGTTGTTGCCCTCGGTGATGTCGCGCAGTTTGGCGCGATTGGCATACAGCTGCGGGTTCGCATAGCCCAGCGGCTTGCCCGACAGTTGATTGAGGCGCGCGATCAACGCGGCCCATAGCGGCGCCACCGCACTGGTTCCGCCGATCACGGTATCGGTGCCGTCGATGCGCACGTCATAGCCGGTTTCCGGATCGGCATTGCCCGCCACATC
>JAXDQN010000205.1:0-7928 GCA_034667865.1 Gammaproteobacteria bacterium | reverse complement strand
CCTGCCATGCCGGCCACATAGTCGTACAGTTCGCCGGCCGTGATCGCGGGCGAGCGCTGATACAGCTGCTTGCCTCGGGCAAATGCCTCGCTGAGGTTCCCGATCAGTCGATGCTTGACCGGGTCGGCACCTAACGCATAGGTGCGGCCGAAATCGGCTTCCCATGCATCGAATACCGGTCCGAAGTCCAGATACACGATGTCATCGTCCGTCATCCGCCGGTCTGCATGCGGATCGTGATAAGTCAGCAGAGTATTGGGGCCGGAACGTACGATGCGTTGATGCCAGTGGCGGCTCAAGCCGAAACGCGCCCGCGCCAGGGCATGAATGTCCTGCGTGAGTTCGCTTTCGAGCCGGCCGGCCCGAATCATGCCGCTGGCGACGACTTCTTCAAACAGCGCCACCGCCTTGTTCTGTGCCGTCAGCAATGATTCAGAAACGGCGTCCATCAAATCAGCGCCTCGTCGAGCATTTCAATCCAATGCTTCACCGGGATGGCGGTGCCGGACTGCAAATGCTGAATGCAGCCGACATTGGCTGAAAGTATGCACTGCGCTTCGGTGGCGGCAATATTCTTGAGCTTACGGTCGCGCAATTGGCGCGCCAGCTCGGGCTGCAGCACGGAATAGGTGCCGGCCGAGCCGCAACAAAGATGCGCTTCCGCCGTGGGTGGCGTCACATCGAAACCTAACGCGCGCATGTGGGCCTCCACGCCGCCGCGCAGTTTTTGTCCATGCTGTAGCGTGCACGGCGCGTGAAATACGGCGCGGGACTTGGCGGGCCTGCATCGATCCTTGAGTGCGTACACGAGATCCGGCAACAGCTCGCTCAAGTCGCGCGCCAGCGCGCTGATACGAGCCGCCCTGGCGGCGTACACCGCATCGTGAGCCAATGCGCGCGCGTAATCCTTGATGGCCAATTGACAGGCCGACGCCGACGAAACGACAGCCTCCACCTCGATGGAATCCAGCACCGGCATCCAGGCGTCGATATTGCGCCGCATGTTGTCGAGTCCGCCGGCTTGGTCGCCCAAATGGGTACGCAACGCGCCACAGCAGCCGGTGCCGGCCGCATTGATGACTTCGATTCCCGCGGCATCGAGTACGCGCGCGGCTGCGCGGTCGATGTTCGGCAGCATGGCCGGCTGTACGCAGCCCCGCAGCATCAATACTTTGCGCCGATGCCGGGTCAAAGGTTTGCGCGGCGTCGCCTGCGTGGGGGTAGTCGCCGGCACTTTGTCGCGCAATAGCTGCGGCAACAACGGCCTGAGCGCCTTGCCCATGCTCATCGCCGGCGCAAACAGCGGCGAGGTCATGCCTTCCTTGAGTATCCAGCGCACGGTTTTCTCGGCGGCCGGCCGCTCCACTCTCTCGTCAACGATCTTTCTGCCGATGTCGACCAGATCGCCGTACTTCACGCCGCTTGGGCAGGTGGTCTCGCAGTTCAGGCAAGTCAGGCATCGATCCAGATGCAGCTGGGTGGTGCGCGTAACCGGCGCGCCCTCCAACACTTGCTTGATGAGATAAATACGACCGCGCGGGCCATCCAGTTCATCACCGAGCAGTTGATAGGTGGGACAGGTCGCATTGCAGAAGCCGCAGTGCACGCACTTGCGCAGAATGCCTCTGGCTTCCTCGCCTTCTGGCGTCTGAGCAAATTCAGGGCTCAAATTTGTTTGCATTGACTCAAAGCCCCGCGTAGAGACGCCCGGGATTAAAAATGTTGGATGGATCAAAGGCCTTTTTCAAGCCGCGGTGAATGCCCATCAACGTGGCGTTCAACGGATTGAATACGCCGGCACTTTTGTCGGCGCCGCGATACAGGACCGCGTGGCCGCCGCAATTGCCGGCAGCTGTCCGCACTTGCGCAGCGCTCGCCGTGGTCCGCCACCAGCGTTGCGCGCCATTCCATTCGATGAATTGCCTGCCCGCCAGCGCCAAAGCCGCAGCGGTGCTCGGAACCGACAGCCGCCATAGAGCTTCACCTTTGCCGAGCGCGTCCGCCTCGAGCAAGAAGCACTCGTGCAAATGATCGCGCACGCCGGTCCACCACTGCTTGGCGAGCTCGACGGGCATCGTCTCGCCACCCAATTTATCGCAGGCCGCCGCGACTGCCGCGGCGGCGCCCGCGAGGCGCACATCCAGGCGTCCGTCAAACCACGATGTCGCATTGATCGGCAGCGGCTGCGAAGCCCACCCGTTGAGCCGTTGCAGCGCCGCCGCCGCGTCGCATTCAAAGCTCAAGGTGGCGGTCGCAACGCTGACGGGCAGCACCTTGATCGACACTTCGCAGATGACGCCGAGTATCCCCAATGATCCGGCGATGAGTCGCGACACATCGTAGCCCGCGACATTCTTGGCCACCTGCCCCCCGAAGGTGAGTACCTCGCCTCGGCCATTGAGCAGCGTCACGCCCAATACATGATCGCGCACCGAGCCCACGCTGGCGCGCGACGGACCGGACAGGCCGGCCGCCACCATGCCGCCGATGCTGCCCCCGGGTGCAAATCGCGGCGGTTCGAACGGCAGGCATTGGCCACGCTCCGCCAGGGCTGCCTCCACTTCGGCAAGCGGTGTTCCCGCGCGTACCGTCACCACCAGTTCGCTCGGCTCGTAACTGCTGATGCCGCGCAGTTCACGCAAGTCGAGAATCGTGCCGACTACCGGCTCGCCATAGAACAGCTTGGTGCCGCCGCCACGAATATCGAGCGGCGAGCGGCTGCTGAGCGCCTGCTCGACCTGATCGATCAGGCGTGCCAGTGCAGGATCGTGGGCGGCCATTAAAACCTGGGGAGCTCGGGAAACTTCAGCATTCCCTTGTGCACGTGCATTTTGCCGTACTCGGCGCAGCGTTGCAGTGTCGGGATCACCTTGCCGGGATTGAGCGACCCCTGCGGATCGAACGCGCGCTTCACCGCGAAGAATTGCTCGCACTCCTGCGGCGAGAACTGCACGCACATGGAATTGAGCTTCTCCACGCCCACGCCATGTTCACCAGTGACTGTTCCGCCGAGCCTCACGCTGGTCTCGAGGATGTCGGCGCCGAACAGCTCGCAACGGCGCAGTTCATCGGCATCGGCCGCATCAAAGAGAATCAAGGGATGCAGATTGCCGTCGCCGGCGTGAAAGACATTCACGCAGCGCAGCTGGTACTTCAGTTCCATCTGCTGAATGGAGCGCAGCATTACCGCCAGCTGCTTGCGTGGAATGGTGGAGTCCATGCACATATAGTCGGGACTGATGCCGCCGGATGCGGGAAACGCATTCTTGCGGCCGCTCCAAAACTTCAGACGCTGTGCTTCGTCGCGGCTTACTTCGCAGCGCGTGGCGCCCGCGGCCTTGAGCACCGCTTCCATGCGCGCGATTTCCTCTTCCACCTCGTGCGGCGTGCCATCGCTTTCGCACAACAGAATCGCCGCGGCATCGAGATCGTAGTCGGCGTGCACGAACGCCTCGACCGCAGCTGTCATGGCCTTGTCCATCATTTCGAGCCCGGCCGGGATGATGCCGCTGGCAATCACGCTGGCCACAGCAGTGCCCGCCGATTCAATATCGTTGAAGCTGGCCATGATGCAGCGGGCCAGCTGCGGCTTGGGGATGAGCTTGACCGTTATTTCCGTGGTGACGGCCAGCATGCCTTCGCTGCCGATGACAATGGACAGCAAATCCAGTCCCGCCGCATCGAGTGCATCCGATCCAAACTCGACCGGATCGCCATTCGCCATGAAGCCGCGAACCTTCAGGACATTATGCAGGGTCAGTCCGTACTTCAAGCAGTGCACACCGCCGGAATTCTCGGCGATGTTGCCGCCAATCGAGCAGGCGATCTGGCTGCTCGGATCGGGCGCGTAGTACAGGCCGAAGGGCGCCGCTGCCTCGCTGATCGCAAGGTTGCGCACCCCGCATTGCACGAGCGCGGTGCATGCGGCCGTATCGATATTTAAAATTTTGTTGAACTTGGCGAGTGACAACGTCACGCCGGATCGATGCGGCATCGCCCCGCCGGACAGACCGGTACCGGCGCCGCGGGCGACGACGGGCACCTCCAGCTTATGACAGATCTTCAGAATCGCCGCGACCTGAGCCTCGGTCTCCGGCAGGACCACCACCATGGGCGAGGTTCGGTAGGCGGTCAGCGCGTCGCACTCAAATGGTGCCGTATCTTCGCGGCGAAACAAGATTGCCTCGCGCGGCAGCAGCGCGGACAGCACGGCCACGACATCGCTCTGGCGCTGGTCGCGAGAATCGTGCATCTTCGCGGTAGTTGGTTGTGGCGCAGCCATGACTCAATATTATGCACCTAGTCGGCGTCTGCCCAGCGGTCACCGCTTGCGGGGCTGCTCGATCTGTTATCAAAACAGCGCCGATGCGGTAGCATTCGTGAAAACTAGTAGGTTGGCGGTGACCAATCATAATCGGGGGAATCAATGTTTCAGCAACTGTTGACACCTGTCGGTGACAGCCTCGCGTTGTCATTCCTGGTCGCGATACTGCCCATCGCCACCGTGCTTATCCTGCTGGGCGTTTTCAAACGACCGGCTTGGCAAGCCGCCGCCGCAGGACTCATAGTCGGTTTCATCATCGCCATCACCGCATGGGGAGTGCCGACCGGCATCGCAGCCGCAGCCGCCGAGAACGGCGCGGTATTCGCCTTGTGGCCCGTCATGTGGATCGTGATAGCCGCGCTGTTCGTTTACAACATCGCCGTGGCGACGGGGCGCTTCGATGCATTCCGCGCCTGGATCATCAAGCATCTACCGAACGATCGCCGCGTGGTGCTCATCGTCATTGCATTTTGTTTCGGCGCGCTGCTGGAAGGGGTGGCCGGATTCGGCTCGCCGGTGGCGATCACCTCATCGCTACTCATCTTGTGCGGCTTTCCGGCGCTCGATGCCTTGGTGTTCGTGTTGATCTTCAATACGACCCCGGTGGCCTTCGGCGCTCTCGGTGCTCCAGTGACGGTGCTCGGCGCAGTGACGGGTCTTCCCGCGCCAGCCTTGGCGGCCATGATCGGCCGTCAACTGCCCATCATGGCCGCGTTCCTGCCTTTCTACGTCATGGCCCTGTACGGCGGCATGCGTTCGATTCGCGCCCTGTGGCCCTTGCTCGCCGTAGCCGGCTTGAGTTTCGGTATTGCGCAATTCGTGGCGTCCAACTATCTGGACTACACCTTGACCGACGTGATCGCCGCCTTGTCATCTCTCGCAGTCACGCTGCTGTTCCTGCAAGTGTGGAAACCGCAACCGGATCCGGAATTCGCGATTGCGCAACACACGCATGCCGCGCCCGCAGTCTCAGCCAAACCGATTCCCGCGTGGCAGGGCTGGATGCCCTGGCTGATCTTGACCGCCACCGTCATCGTTTGGACCATCTTTAAAGTTTCTGCCAAAGGCCAGCATTTGATTCCCTGGCCGAATCTGGACAAGGCCGTCTCCATCACGCTGTACAACAATAAGCCTTATGCCGCCGTGTGGACTTTCCAGCCTTGGGGCACCGGTACGGCGATTCTGGTCTCTGCGTTCATCACTGCATTGATCGTGCGAATTTCGCCCTCAGAGCTGGTGCAGTGCGCGATCCGCACCATCAAGATGATTTGGCAAGCCGTGGTCACCGTCATGCTGATCGTCGGTCTCGCCTACGTCATGAACTACTCCGGCATGGCCTACACGCTGGGTCTGGCCGTGGCCTCCACCGGTCATGCCTTCGTGCTGTTCTCGCCCTTCCTGGGCTGGATTGCCGTGTTCCTCTCGGGCAGCGATACCTCGGGGAACGCGCTGTTCGGCAATCTGCAGGTGGTAGCGGCCCGACAGCTCAATTTGAATCCATTGCTGTTCGCAGCCACGAATTCGTCGGGCGGTGTATTGGGCAAAATGATTTCGCCGCAAAACATTGCCACGGGCGTGTCGGTCACCAATCTCAAGGGTCAGGAAGGCTCGGTGCTGGCGCGCACCTTCGTGCACAGCATCATATTGACCTTGGCGTTGGTTGTGATCGTCGTCGTGCAGCAGTACCTGGTGCCGGGGATCATCCCGGCATTTGTTGCAAAATGATGCTTAGTTGCCGCTAACTCCGTTCGACATCGGCAAATTAAAGATTGCGGCGCATGTCCGCGAGGAATTGGAACGGGCCGGACTTGTAAGCGAAGCCATTCGCTGCAAGTCCGGCGATCTGGAAACCCGCCCCGGCACCGCCCGGGTGATAGTGACCATTGCTGGAATCACTCGACATATTGAGCTCAGCCGTGAGGAAATCGAGGGTTGCCACGCTATTGTCGCGGGCGAGGTCTGGTATAAAATCGCGCGCCTTATTGGCCAGTTCGCCAGTCGCCCAGCATGAAAATACGTGGCTCAAGAGCTGTCAGGACGCAGGGAAAAATGATTTTCCGATGAACGGCGGCAACAACGGCACCATTACTCGGGGTACTGGCCCGACGAGGTGAGTGTGCAGTGAATGTTGATGGCCTTTCGAGCATTATCGTAGGCTTCCTCAATAGTGTCGCCGGCGCTAAAGCAGCCCGGAAGATCCGGAAGTACTACACCAAACGCCGTCTTTTTCGTTCCAGCTTCAATTGCGATGATGAATTCCATGTGAGTCTTGCCTGCTTGAGTATCCGCCCGGCGACTGGAAATCTGGCCGTCCTAACGGGCGCCTTATTTCTGAATCTGGGTGGCGGTAACCGAAGCTTTGCCACTGATAACTTGCTCAAGCTGCGGCAGTCTAAGCATGGGAAGCGCGACGGGAGGTAACCGCATTCGACTGAGAGAATTTTGGATAAATTCTCTCCAGTATGGCCATACGTGGTACATCACGTTTGGCGAGAAAGAGCCAAGGTCACCGGGTTCAATGGGCTGTTCAGAAGTCCACTGATAGTCAGCAGCGAATGTGGCATCTATCTCACCAACCACCTTCCCCTCTGCCTCCGGTGCGGCACCGGTCTCCAGAGATTCCATAAACCGAAATCCAACCTGAGTGAAATACCGCACGACCCGCATATTCTTTCCGTCGACGGTAGCTCTAACCTGAACCAGAACCTCCTGTTCAACCGCATGCTTGGTTTGAGCGCTCAGCGCATGCATCGGTTGTGTCTGATTGAAGTCTTTTTGGAGCAGACATTTCGACGAAATCAAAAAGATGTCTTGCACCAAAAGTCCCTTTATAGCGGCAGACAATGGTTCTGAACTCACACGGCCACCTTCGCTAACACGCGACCAAATTCATTCCATTCGGGTTGGTTTTGCGCTGTCTCTGTCGCGCAGAACTTAACCATCCGCTCGCCCGCCGGAAGAATCTCAACGTGTTGCCAACCGCTTCGAGTGGGCTCTCCAGTGAGAGTCATCTGCTCGCCCGCGACAATCTTCGGCTTGGCCTTGAATTCAAACTTGACATCGTAATTCAGAGCGTCGCCGATTGCAGCGAGTGTGCGAAGCGTCAAATTCGTGGATCCGCTCAACACTTGCGTGATGTAGGAACGCGTGCGGCTGAGCGACCCGGCTAACTCCGCCCTGGTTACCTTCGCGTCTTCCATAGCCTCCCACACCTTTTGGGCCACCTCGAGAATAAGATGTTCCTCTGCGAAAGCACGCTTGTTCGCTTGCGACTCTTCAATCCATTTTTGGAAAGTGCTCATTTTGCTTTACCTCCTGTCTGCTGCTTATTTTTTTCTGCTTGAGCCTGCTCGAATCCTGTGTGAGCGTTAACAACCCTGTCACGGTCCTGGCTTTTCATCTTCTTCCAAGCTTTTCGAGTGAAGAAATGCACAATGAAAGATGCCCGTTTTTCGAAAGTTCCAAAACAGCCATAACCTCTCACGCCATGCTTCGTTTTTACACCGTACACCTTGCCGCCCTCATTCCTCAGAATATGCTTGGACACCTGCGCGATGTCTCCAACCATCGTCAATCGCGTGTGCAACTGAGCTTCAGTAGCGCT
>JAXDQN010000204.1:0-6382 GCA_034667865.1 Gammaproteobacteria bacterium | reverse complement strand
ATGATCGTGAATTTCGTGCTGCGGCATGTACGCAAGCAAGTGCCGCCGTGGAAGATGCCCGGCACCATGACTTTTCGCGCTGTATTGGGCAATGGACTCGGACTCAAGCTGCAGCCGGTCGATCTCAATCAAGCGGACATCGCGTTCCTGCAATACACCGGCGGCACCACCGGCGTGGCGAAGGCGGCAATTCTGACTCATCGCAATATGGTGGCCAATCTGCTGCAGGCGATGGCATGGATCAGACCGTCGCTGCAGGGCGGCGGCGCCGGCATCGTGATTACCGCGCTGCCGCTCTACCATATCTTCGCGCTTACCACGAATTGCCTGGCGTTCCTGCTGCTGGGCGCGCGCAATGTCCTGATCACCAATCCGCGCGACATGCCCGGCTTCGTGTCCGAATTGAAGAAGTACAAATTTAATTTCATCAGCGGCGTCAACACGCTGTTCAACGGACTGTTGCACACGCCCGGCTTCAAATCGGTGGATTTCAGCGCGTTGCGCGTCAGCTTCGGCGGCGGCATGGCGGTGACGCCGGTGGTCGCCAAGCAATGGCGCGAAGTCACCGGCAGCGTAATCTCCCAAGGCTGGGGCCTGACTGAGACTGCTCCGATCGCCACCGCCAATCCGATCGGCTTGGAGTTCAACGGCTCAGTGGGACTGCCGGTGCCGTCCACCGACGTATGCATCCTGGACGACGACGGCAAGGAATTGCCAATGAATGGCGTGGGCGAAATTTGCGTGTTCGGCCCTCAGGTGATGCGCGGCTACTGGAACCGGCCCGACGAAACCGACAAGGTGATGTTCGGCGACTGGCTGCGCACCGGTGATATCGGCCGCATGGATGCCAAGGGCTTCGTCTATATCGAAGACCGCAAAAAGGACATGATCCTGGTGTCGGGCTTCAATGTGTACCCGAACGAGGTGGAAAGCATCGCCGCCGAACATCCCGGCGTGCTCGAAGTTGCCGCCGTGGCGCAACCCGACGAGAGCTCCGGGGAGGTCGTCGCGTTGTTCGTGGTGAAAAAGGATCCCGCGCTCACCGCCGAGGCGTTGATTGCTTTCTGCCGCAAGCAACTCACCGGCTACAAAATCCCAAGGCACGTGTATTTCCGCGGCGAATTGCCCAAGACGAATGTCGGCAAGATTCTGCGCCGCGCGCTGCGCGATGAACTGCGCAAGCCGCCGGCGGCGGTGTCCGCCGCGATCGTTGCCGATTAGGCTGAAACTTTGTAGCTCTGCACGGTTTCCACCAGCAGCGCGACGCGTTCAGGGTCGACCTCCGGCGTAATGCCATGGCCTAGATTGAATACGTGGCCACTGCCGGGACCGTAGCTGTCGAGCACGCGCAAAGCTTCAGTGCGCAATACCTCGGGCGGCGCGAACAAGGCGGAGGGATCCAGGTTGCCCTGCAAGGCGATCTTTCCGCCGGCCAGCTGACGCGCCGTTTTCAAATCGGTGGTCCAGTCCACGCCCGCGGCGTCGCAGCCGATGGCTGCGATCTTATCCAACCAGGGACCGCCGCCCTTGGTAAAAACAATGTTCGGCACGCGGCGGCCGTCCGCTTCGCGAGTCAGCGCTGCGATTACTTGGGCCATGTAGCGCAGCGAAAACTCCTGGTACTGCGCCGGCGTCAGTACGCCGCCCCAGGTATCGAATACCATCACGGCTTGCGCGCCCGCGGCGATTTGCGCGTTCAAATACAGAATGGTCGATTGGGCTAGAATTTCCAACAGCCGGTGCAGATCGCGCGGCGCCTCGTACATCATGCGCTTGATGACACCGAAGGTTTTGCTGCCGCCGCCCTCGACCATGTAAGTCGCCACCGTCCACGGGCTGCCAGCGAATCCGATCAAGGGCACCCGGCCGCCCAGCTCGCGGCGCACCCGCGCCACGGCATCGACCACGTACTTCAGCTCGCGCCCCGGGTCAGGAACTCCGAGCTTGTCGATGTCGGCCGCCGAGCGCACCGGCCGTTCGAATTTCGGCCCCTCGCCCGCCTCGAATTCCAGACCTAGGTTCATGGCATGCGGGATGGTCAATATGTCCGAGAACAAAATCGCGGCATCGAGCGGAAATCGATTCACCGGCTGCAAGGTGATTTCGCAGGCGATTTCCGGGTTGGTGCACATTTCCAGAAAGCCGCCGGCTTGCGCGCGCGTGGCGCGATATTCCGGCAGATAGCGCCCCGCTTGGCGCATCAGCCAGATGGGCCGTCGCGGCGTAGGCTCGCGCAACAGCGCGCGCAGCAGCATATCGTTCTTGAGCACAGCGTGTTTCGGCGCGTTCATGTCCGGGCCCTGGGATCGAACATGCGGTTGTGCTCGAGAATGGCGTAACGATCCGTCATGCCCGCGATGTAATCAGCCACGGCGCGGGCGCGGCCTTTCGGGCCTTGTACACCCTCCAACCGGTTCCCCGTGGCTTCGTGCTCGTCGGGCATCAGAGTCGGATCATTGAAAAAAGCGTTGAACAATTCCTGCACCACGCGGCGCGCCTTGGAGGTCATGCGTCGCACCTTGTAGTGCTTGTAAACTTCTTCCCGCAAAAATGCCTTCAATGCGTAATTCAACTCGCGCGTGGCATCGCTGAAGCCGATCAGCGCGCGGCCATGCGTACGCACTTCGGCAATGGACCGCACACCGGAACCGCTCAAGCGTTCGGCGGAGGAATTGATCAAGTCCGTCACCAGATGATTGATTATGCGGCGCAGTACTTCGTACACCAGGCGCCGGCCGGTCAGTGTCGGGTACTTACCCTGAACCTCGGCATGATGCGTGCGAAACAGCGGTACGGACAACAATTGCTCCACCGTGATCAAACCGGCGCGAATGCCGTCTTCCACGTCATGATTGTTGTAAGCGATCTCATCCGCGAAATTGGCGAGCTGCGCCTCCAATCCAGGCTGATGGCGGTTTATGAAGCGCTCGCCCAGTTCGCCCAGCGCCAGGGCGTTGGCGTGGGAACAGTGTTTCAGAATTCCTTCGCGGCATTCGAAGGTCAGATTCAAGCCGTCGAAATCGGCGTACTGCTCTTCGAGTTCATCGACCACCCGCAACGACTGCAGATTGTGCTCGAAACCGCCATAGTCCGACATGCACTCGTTCAGGGCGTCCTGACCCGCATGGCCGAACGGCGTGTGGCCCAGATCGTGCGCCAGACAAATGGCCTCGGACAACACCTCGTTCAAGCTCAGGGCTCGCGCAATGGTCCTGGCGATCTGCGCGACTTCCAGCGAGTGGGTCAGCCGGGTCCTGTAAAGATCGCCTTCGTGGTTGACGAACACCTGCGTCTTGTAGACCAAGCGTCGAAATGCAGTGGAATGCACGATGCGGTCACGGTCACGCTGATATTCCGACCGATATTCGGGGGCCGGCTCGAAAAATCTACGGCCGCGGGAGCGCTCTTCGTGCGCGGCATACGCCGCCAGTGCGCTCACCCGAAGTACTCGCTAAGCGTGGCATCGAGCGCCGCCTTCGAATACGTCGCCGTCGTGACGGCGCGGCCCAATTTCTCCAGCAGCACCAGGCGTAGTGCGCCGGCCCGGACTTTCTTATCCATTTGCATGAGCGCCAAGGCTCGAGTCGCGCCGATGCGCGGCGCCTCGGTCGGCAACCCGGCGCGCTGCAGAATATCGTGGATTCTGGTTTTCACGGCGGCGTCGATCAACCCCAGACGATGCGATAAATCGGCGGCGATCAGCATCCCCAACGCCACCGCCTCGCCGTGCAGAAATGTCTCATAGCCCGTTGCTGCCTCGATGGCATGCCCGAAGGTATGACCAAAGTTCAAAATTGCGCGCAAGTCGTTTTCGCGTTCATCGCGCGCCACCACTTTGGCCTTGATCTCGCATGATCGGGAGATGGCGTAGGTCAGCGCCTCTGCATCGCGCGCCAGCAGCGCCGCCATGTTGCGGTCCAGCCATTCGAACAGCAGCGGATCCCAAACGCAGCCGTACTTGATGACTTCGGCAAGTCCGGATTTCAGCTCCCGGTCCGGCAGGGTCTTGAGCGCGTCGGTGTCGGCAATCACCGCGCGCGGCTGATAGAAGGCCCCAATCAGATTCTTGCCGGACGTGTGGTTGACGCCGGTCTTGCCGCCCACGGACGAATCGACCTGGGCCAGCAACGTGGTCGGCAGCTGCACGTAGCCCACGCCGCGCTGATAACAGGCAGCCGCGAAGCCGGCGATGTCGCCGACCACGCCACCGCCCAGAGCCAGTACCGTGACATCGCGATTCATTTTGTTGCCAACCAGCGCGTCGAACACCCATCCCGCGGTTTGCAAGGTTTTGTGCTGCTCGCCGTCGGGCAGAATGCATTCGGCGATGCGTCGCTGCGAAAAGCAGGTGGTCAGCTTCGCGAGATACAGCTTGGCGACGGTGGTATTGGTCACGATCAGCAGGTCGTGGCCGGGTATCTGCGCTCCCAGCAAATCGCGGTCGCTGAGCAGCCCCGCGCCGATGGCGATGGAATAACTCGAATGGCCGACATCTACTTGGAGCGTTTGCACAGCTGATTATACGAGCACTTAGGGCTTCTGGGCGTTCCGCAGCTGGTTGTGTATCTCTTCGGCGACCAATTGCACCCGCCGCCCGTCGGTCGAGACGGTTAAATCGGCTATCTCGGCGTACAAGGCGGCGCGCCTTAGCATCAATTCGCGCAGCTTTTGTTCCGGGTCGGTGTCATTCAGCAAGGGCCGATGCCGCGCATGCCGCGTGCGCTCAATCTGCTGGTCGACGGAGGTGGCCAGGTACACCACCGTGCCCCGCTCCGCCAAAGCCTTACGGTTGTCGGGGTCGATGACGGCACCGCCGCCCGTGGCCAGGACAATGGATTCCAAGCGGGTCAGCCGGTCGATGGATTCCTTCTCGCGCAGCCGAAATCCCGGCTCGCCTTCCTTTTCGAAAATGAAGGGGATATCCACGCCGGTTTTTGCCTCGATGTCTGCGTCGCTGTCGTGGAAGGTGAAGCGAAACAGCCGGGCCAGGTATCGCCCGACCGCCGTCTTGCCTGAGCCCATCGGTCCGATGAGGAATATGTTCCGCTTGGTGAGCATGGTGGTGCGTGATCATAGTCGACCACAGCTGTTTCGTCCGGGCACACTAAAAAGGGGCGTCCCGATGGACGCCCCTTTTGGTTTGGCAAGACTTACAAGCGGCCTCTTAGTAGAGGTTCGATCCTTCGCGCAGAATCTTCGGCGTGATGAAGATCAGCAACTCGGTCTTGTTGTTGATGTTGGTCGTGCTCTGGAAGAGGTGGCCCAACACCGGAATGTCGGCGAAGAACGGCACCTTGTTGGCTTGCTTGGTCCTGGTGGTGTCGAGAATGCCGCCCAACACCACGGTCTGACCGTCGTTGACCAGCACCTGCGTGATGATTTCGCGGGTATCGATCGAGGGCACGCTGCCGCCGGTGGCGCTGGTGACCTGCTGACCGACGGAGTCGTCGGCGACGTCGAGATCGAGGATCACGCGGTTATCCGGGGTGATCAACGGCGTGACCTTCAGCGACAACACCGCGTTCTTGAACTGCGTGGTGGTGGCGCCGCTCGACGCTGATTCCTGGAAGGGAATTTCCACGCCCTGCATGATGGTGGCTTGTTTCTGGTTCGCCGTGATCACGCGCGGCGAGGAGACGGTTTCGCTTTTGCCTTCGTTCTGCGCGGCGGACAGCTCCAAGTCCAGCAACGTTCGGCCGGAGAGCAGCGACAAACCGATGCTGCCATTGGTATTCGCCGCCGGCAGATTCACCTGATAGCGGTTGTCCAAGGTCGGGAAGTTGATGAATCCCGAAGGTGCCGCCGAGGGCGGGTGCGCCGAAGCGATCGTGGAGTCGGTACCCACGTTGTTACCCGATAGAGTCAGCAAGCTGTTGTTACCCGCTTGGAATCCGGAGAAACCCAGCCGCGCGCCCAAGTCGCGCTCAAAGGTGTCGCTGACGATGACGATGCGCGCTTCGATCAGCACCTGCCTGACCGGCACGTCCAAGGTCTGCACCAGGCGGCGGATATCCGCCAGCTTGTCCGAGGTATCCTGCACCAGCAAGGTGTTGGTGCGCTCGTCGATCGACAGGCTGCCGCGCGGCGACAGCATCGATTCCTTCGCGCTGGCGTTCTTGATCAGCTTCTGCAGATCGGCCACCTTGGCGTAGTTGACCTGCATGAACTCGGTATGCGTCGGGGAAAGCTCCTGCACTTCTTTGTGCGCCGCGAGCTCGGCCTTCTCGCGGGTGGCGAGTTCTTCGGTCGGTCCGATGATGATGACATTGTCCTGACGTCGCTTGTCCAAACCCTTGGTGCGAAGCACGATGTCGAGTGCCTGATCCCAGGGGACGTTCTGCAGACGGAGAGTCAGATTGCCCGTGACGGAGTCGCTGACCAC
>JAXDQN010000203.1:0-4608 GCA_034667865.1 Gammaproteobacteria bacterium | reverse complement strand
TTCGAGGCGGCGTATCCACAGCGGCGCGCCAGCCACGAATTCATCATCACCTTGAAGCAGGAGCTGAAGGAATTTCAGGTCACCGCCATGGATGTCGCCAAGCGCCTGCTGGACTATGGATTTCACGCCCCCACGACATATTTCCCGCTGCTGGTGCCGGAATGCCTGCTGATCGAGCCGACCGAAACCGAGGCCAAGGAAGACCTTGACCGGTTTTGTGACGCGCTGGGCGACATTCGCAACGAAATGCAGCATGATCCTGAGAGACTGAACACCGCGCCGCATACAATGCCGGTTCGCCGCTTGGACGATGTGCGCGCCGCGAAACAGCTGGATCTTGCTTGGAAACCCGCCGCTTGAATGACCGACCGAAATAAACCGACCGGAATCAGCCGACTGATACGATCGTTCGGCTATTCTTTTCAAGGCTTTCGGCTTGCTTGGCGGGAAGAGGCCGCGTTCCGTCAAGAAATCGCGTTGGCGGTGGTGGTGATACCCGCCGGCCTGTATCTGGGCAACACCGGCATTGAGCGGGCGCTGCTGGTGATGCCCATGCTGCTCATCTTGGTGGTCGAATTTCTCAACAGTGCGGTTGAGGCGGTGGTCGACCGCTCGGGCACCGAGCGCCACCCCTTGTCAGGCATGGCGAAAGACATGGGTTCGGCCGCCGTACTGCTCAGTTTTGTACTGCTAGGAACCGTCTGGCTATTGATCTTGTCCGACCACGGGCACTAATCGACATTCAACCCTAGGATCGGCATGTTCCGCACTTCGCTGCTTGTGTCTTTGTCTGCGCTTTTCGTCATTCCGGTTCTCGCTACTCCCGCTCCGACTCGCGGCGCCGCCGCCGCCAACGTTACTGCGCGGGGAATTCCGAGTACGCCGGCCAATTGGGCGCAAACCCTGGAGCGAATTGCCACCGGTGTGGTGACCATCCAGATCGACAGCACGCGAGCCTTCGATACCGAATGGAATACCACCGCGCAGGCGACCGGCTTCGTGATCGATGCGAAACGCGGACTGATTTTGACCAATCGTCATGTCGTGACCCCGGGGCCGGTCACAGCACAGGCCATCTTCTTGAATCGCGAGGAGGTGCAACTGTATCCGGTGTATCGCGATCCGGTACACGATTTCGGCATCTATCACTATGACCCGGCGAAGCTGAAATTCATCAAGCCCGCCGAACTGCCGCTGTATCCGCAGGGTGCCGTGATTGGCCGTGAGATTCGCGTGGTCGGCAATGACGCTGGGGAGCAGTTGTCGATTCTGGCGGGCACTTTGGCGCGCTTGGACCGCGAGGCGCCCGAATACGGCTACGGCAAGTACAACGATTTCAATACTTTCTATTTCCAGGCCGCCTCCGGCACGTCCGGCGGTTCGTCTGGCTCACCGGTGATCGACATCGAGGGCCGGGTGGTGGCGCTGAATGCCGGCGGCGCTTCCAATGCGCAATCCAGCTTTTATTTGCCGCTGACCGCGGTGGTGCGCGCACTGCAGTATCTGGAAATCGGCAAGCCGGTGCCGCGCGGCACTTTGGAAACAGTTTTCAAGTACACCCCGTTCGACGAGCTGCGCCGGCTCGGGTTGAATCCCTCGACCGAGGAGAAAATTCGCAGCGCCTACCCAAAACTCACCGGCATGCTGGTGGTTGGGGAAGTGCAGCCGGGTTCCAACGCGGATGGCATGCTCTCGCCCGGCGATATTCTGGTGGGTGTGGACGGCAAACCTACGCCGGAATTTTTTGCGCTCGAGGATGTGCTGGACAATCGTGTCGGGCAAAAAATCAGCGTCGAGCTCCAGCGCGGCCGGGAAAATATCAGCCACGATCTGCAGGTGCAGTCCTTGCATGCCATCACCGCCGATGAGTACATCGAGTTCGGTGAAGCCGTGGTGCACAACTTGTCCTATCAACAGGCACGGCATTTCAATGTGCCGATCAAGGGCGTGTACGTTGCCAATCCGGGCTATGTATTCGGCAGCGCGGGGATCCCGCGCGCCGCGCTGATCAGTTCATTCAATGGCCGCAAAGTGGATAACCTGTCCGACTTTGCCGGCGCGCTGGCCGAGTTGGCGGATGGCGCCATGGCCGCGGTTCGCTACGTGACTCTGGAAGATCCGCGCGCAGCCCAGTTGAAGGTCATTCGCATGGATCGTCGCTGGTTTCCGGCCAGACAGTGCAAGCGTGACGATGCGCTGGGAACCTGGCCGTGCGTCAGCATCAGTCCGGGACCGGCTGCGAGCGGTTCAGCCGCGGCATCGACGCAGTTTGCCAAGACCGGCGATCCGCGCATCGACAAGTTGGCGCCGTCATTGGTGATGGTGAATTTCGACATGCCGTATTCGGTGTCCGGCGTCACTGAAAAGAACTATCACGGCACGGGCGTGATCGTCGACGCGCAGCGTGGTTTGGTGGCTTTGGACCGCAACACGGTGCCGGTGGCGATGGGCGATGTGCGCATCACCTTCGCCGGATCGGTGCAGGTCCCCGGCAAAGTGGTGTTCATACATCCGCTGCATAATTTGGCGCTGGTTTCATACGATCCCAAGTCGATCGGCAACACGCCGGTGCGCGCGGCCAATCTGGTGAGCCGAAATTTGAGCGCCGGCGACGATGTTTGGGCGGTGGGCGAACGCGCCGATTCGAAGATTCTGTCGCAAAAAACCCAGATTTCCAGCGTCGACGTGGTTTCCTTTCCGTTGTCGCGCACTTTGCGCTTTCGCGACAGCAATCTCGAAGTGGTCAGCTTGATCAATCCGCCCGGCGATTTCGATGGTGTGCTCACCAATGAAAAAGGCGATGTGCTGGCGCTTTGGTCGAGCTTCGCGTTCGAGTCGCAGCGTGAATTGGAGCAGGTCAACCGCGGCATTCCGGCTGACCTGGTCACGGAAATGATCGGCCTGGTCGCCGACGGCCGGCCGCTTTATTCATTCGAAGCAGAGTTCAATGTGGAATCCCTGGCCGGTGCGCGCGAGTTGGGCTTGCCTGACGCCTGGGTGCGGAAATTCGAGGACCACGATTCGCTGCATCGCCAAGTGCTGGGCATAGATCGGCTGGTGGCGGGTTCTCCGGCAGCGAGCCTGCTCGAACCTGGAGACTTGTTGCTGGCCATCGACGGCAAGGTGGTCAACCGTTTCCGGGAAGTCGAAAAAGCGGTGCAAAACTCCCAGGTGTCGGTAACGGTTTGGCGCGATGGCGCCGAGAAGAATTTCTCCATGCAAACCCTGCCGCTGAACGGACGCGACATCGATCGCATCGTGATATGGGCGGGCGCCACCCTGCAGGCTCCGCATCGCGCGATGGCGGCGCAGCGCGGCATCGCCCCCTATGGCGTGTTCGTGTCGTTTTTCTTCTATGGGTCTCCCTCCACGCATTACGGCTTGTATGCCGGACGGCGCATCACCGAGGTGGACGGACAGCCGACGCCTGATTTGGATGCTTTCATCAAAGCGGTCGGCGGCAAATCGGACCGCGCGTCGTTGCGCTTGAAGACTGTCAGCTGGAACGGCCAGACCGATGTGATCACGCTCAAGCTCGACAAGCACTACTGGCCTGCGTATGAGTTGACCCGACAGCAGGATGGCAGCTGGATCCGCACAGCGCTCGATCCGCCCGAGGCTGCAGCCACGCTGCGGCCCTAGGCGACTGCGGCTAGGATTGCGGTGCGATGGCGCCGCGCTCCACCAGCAGCGTCTCCAGCGCCCGCAGCCAGTGCCGGTAGTAGGTATCCCCCAGGTCCTTATCACCGCGTTGCTGCGCCAGGGCGATCTCGCCCGCCAGCGCCGCGGTCCATTCCGGCCAGGTAAACAGCCCACGCTGCTGCAAAGCCACGACAATCGCGAATGCCCGCGCCTCCCACGGCTCGTTGAAGACGGGCGAGTTGGCCTGCGTAGGGAGACCCGGGCTATCTAGGATGGTGGCCATTAGGCGGCGAAGAGATACGGTTCCCAGGCATCGACCGAGACGACGCTGCCCTGCGCCGCGTTGCCCCAGAGCTCGGTTTCGTCGAATGCCACCGTGTACAGCCACTGCGGCGATTCGCCAAGACCTTGCGCATTCGTATCTGCGAACACGTGCACGCCGTGAACACGTTCGATGGTGCCAAGCTTGCCGCGGGCATATGCGGGCAATCGCGTGTGATGGTTGGGTTGATCGGCGCGGGTACGCACCGGCTGGCCTACGCTGAAGAGCGCCGGCCGGCACGGTTCTCGGGAGCAGGGTGAGCCGCGCGCCAATACGGCGGCGACCGCGGAGGCTTGCAGCACGCGGGGCGGCAGCGGCGCGTCATCGTTGAATGCGCCGCTGTTGCGCAAGTTCTTTTCCAAGGCCGCCAGCCAAATCTCGTAGTAGCTCAACTGCGCATAATTGGGCAGGGTTTCGCGCGCCGAACGATTCATGTCGATGTTCCACAGGCCGGCCGCGTTAGTGGCTAACACCAGCCCCAGCACGCGAGGCTCCCAGGGTTCGTGGAATACCTCGTTCTCAGGTTCCGGCGTGATCGTGCGATGCTCGTCGCGGCCGCCAAGGTCGGCGTTGGAAATATAGTTCATGGCGGCACGGGACGCGGCAGTCCGACACCGATCATCGAGTCGCGCGTGACCAGGCCC
>JAXDQN010000202.1:0-8218 GCA_034667865.1 Gammaproteobacteria bacterium | reverse complement strand
GAAGATGCTCGAGGCGCAAGGCAAGCGCGATTTCTACATCATCTCGCTGATCATTTATTTCCTATGCCTGGCGGCACTGCTCAACAGCGAATCGTTCTGGCTGTTGGGGTATTTGATCGCCACCTGTGGCATCTCCACCGCCACTTTGCTGCGGGTCACCAGCGCCTCGCAGCCGGCGCTGTCCTGGCCGACCAGTCTGCGCTACAGCGGACGGCTGCTGCTGCAGGCGTTGCCGCTGATGTTGGTGCTATGGCTGCTGTTCCCGCGCTTCTCCTCGCCGTTGTGGCAATTGGGCAGCGGCTCGCGCAGCGCCGAATCCGGTTTGAGCGACAGTTTGAATCCCGGCGACATCACCGATCTTGCGATGACCGACGATGTGGCGTTTCGCGTGCGCTTCGACGGTGCGACACCGCCACCCATGGAGCAATACTGGCGCGGACCGGTGCTGCATGATTTCGACGGGCGGGTGTGGCGGCATTCCCTCGGCGTCGCCGGATTGAATCGCGCGCCGGCGCTGCAAACCGAGGGAACGGCCTACAAGTACACCATCAATCTCGAACCGCATCAGCACACCTGGATATTCACCTTGGACTGGGCCGCCGAGTGGGACCTGCCGCGCGCCGCGCTGACCGGTGATTACACCCTGGTGGAAGCGTATCCGGTGTCCCGCCCCATCGACGTGACGGCGACTTCTTTCACTCACGTACGCAGCGCGGCTCCGCTGAGCCGCGAGGCGCGCTTTCGCGATACGCAGTTGCCGGCAGATCGAAATCCGCGCACGCGCGAGTTATCGACCCAGCTGCGCGCCGCCCATGCCGACGACATGGATCTGGCGCGCGCGCTGCTCGACATGTTCTCCAAGCAGCCGTTCTACTACACGCTCACGCCGCCGCCCCTGGGCGCCGAATCGGTGGACGAATTTCTGTTTCAAACCCGCCGCGGCTTCTGCGGCCACTACGCCTCCGCCTTCGCCACCGTGATGCGCGGCGCCGGCATTCCGGCGCGCATCGTCACCGGTTATCAGGGCGGGACCTTCAACCGCTTCGCCAACTACTGGATCGTGCAGCAGAGCCGCGCCCACGCCTGGGTCGAAGTGTGGATCGAAACCCAAGGCTGGGTGCGCATCGATCCCACCTCGGCGATCGACCCCTCGCGGGTCGAGGCCAGCGTCAACGATGCAGTGGGCGCCGATGAACCGCTGGCGGATCGCTGGCAGCGGAGCAGTGGCTGGTTCAGGGACGCGTGGCTGCGCCTCGATCAATTGCGCGATTTGTGGCGCGAGCAAATCATCACCTTCAACCAGGATTCGCAGGAGCGCTTGCTGGGCAAGCTGCACATCCCGGAACCCGACGGCCAAAAGCTGGTGCTGCTGCTGGCCGGCGCGTTCACCTTGGTGGTGCTATGGCTGACCTGGCAGTTGCGGCGCGAGTTGGATCCGGGCGCGAAGGACCGGCTGGTGCGCAGTTACGCGCGCCTGTGCGCCAAGTTGGCAGCCGCCGGACTGCCCCGATTGCCGCATGAAGGCGCCGAGAATTATGCGGCGCGGGTGGCACAGCTGCGGCCGGACTTGGGCCAACAGGTCAGCGCGCTGTGCCGGCAATACTCACTGCTGCGTTATGCGCGCAGTTCCAGCCGCCTCACCCTCGGTCAGTTTCAGGCCGCGGTGCGCGCGTTTCGCATCAGGCCGCCAGATTCTCGCGCGTCATCAGGAAAGTGATCTCCGGCCAGCGCTCCTCGGTCAGGCCCAAGTTCACCCGCGTCGGCGCCAGGTACACCAGCTCGCCGGCGTGATCCAGCGCCAAATTGTCGTAGCCCTTGGTGCGAAATTCCGCCAGACGCTTCTCATCCTTGCCGCTGATCCAGCGCGCCACCACCACGTTGATGGGTTCGAACACGCATTGCACGCTGTATTCGTCCTGCAGCCGGAATGCCACCACTTCGAACTGCAGCTGACCGATCGCGCCCAAGATCAAGTCGTTGTTGCGCAGCGGCTTGAACAGCTGTGTGGCGCCCTCCTCGCACAACTGCGATAAGCCTTTCTGCAGCGCCTTCATGCGCAGCGGATCTTTGAGCACCGCGCGCCGGAATAGCTCCGGCGCAAAGTTGGGCACGCCGGTGAAGGTCAGATTCTCGCCTTCGGTAAAGGTATCGCCGATGTTGATGGTGCCGTGATTGTGCAGGCCGATGATATCCCCTGCGAAGGCTTCTTCCGCCTGGCTGCGATCCGCCGCGAGGAAGGTGAGCGCATCGGCGATGCGTACGTCCTTGTCGAGACGCACGTGATGCAGGCGCATGCCGCGCGAGTATTTTCCCGAGCACAGGCGCATGAAGGCAATCCGGTCGCGATGCCCCGGGTCCATGTTGGCCTGGATCTTGAACACGAAACCGGTGAGTTTCGGTTCATCGGCAGTGACCGGCCGCTGCAGCGTCGGGCGCGGCATCGGACCCGGCGAATTCGCCACAAAGGCCGACAGCAATTCGCGCACGCCGAAATTATTGACTGCCGAGCCGAAAAACACCGGGGTCTGCTTGGCAGCCAGGTAGCGTTGCAAATCGAACGTCGGGCTTGCACCCCGAACCAACTCGACCTCTTCCAGGAATTTGTCGTAGCGGTCGCCCAGGAATTCGCGCGCTGCCGCGCTGGCGATGCCATCGATGGTTTCGTGCGTGCCCACCCGGCCCTTCTCGACGGCGATGTACATGTAGATGCGGTCTTCGATCAGGTGATAGACGCCGAGCAGGTCCCGCCCCATGCCGATGGGCCAGGTGATCGGCGAGCACTGGATCTTCAGGACGCTCTCGATCTCATCCAGCAACTCGATCGGACTGCGGCCGTCGCGGTCGAGCTTGTTGACGAAGGTCATGATAGGCGTGTCGCGCAAGCGGCAGACATCCATCAGTTTGATGGTGCGCTCCTCGACGCCTTTGGCGCAGTCGATCACCATCAGCGCGGAGTCCACCGCGGTCAGCGTGCGGTAGGTGTCCTCGGAGAAATCCTCGTGACCCGGCGTATCCAGCAGATTGACGATGTAATTCTCAAAGGGGAACTGCATCACCGATGAGGTAACGGAGATGCCGCGTTGCTGCTCCAGCCGCATCCAGTCCGAAGTGGCGTGGCGTGTGGCCTTGCGCCCCTTGACGGTACCGGCCATCTGAATGGCGCCGCCGAACAACAACAGCTTTTCGGTCAGCGTGGTCTTGCCGGCGTCGGGGTGCGAGATGATGGCAAAGGTTCTGCGCTTGCCAATGTTGTCCGCCAATTCATTGCTCATAAGGGGCCGGCAGTTTAAGGATTTTTCGAGGCCGGTGCGCAGCTTTAGCGCAACGCTAATCTACTTTTAATAATTATCGTAATCTATTGATTCTTATTGTAATAACTTTCGCAAAACCGACGCATCCTCGCGCCCGGTCGCAGCCTGGTAATAACCGCGCCGAATGCCGACCTGCTCGAATCCCAGCGAATGATACAGGCGCGCGGCGGCAACGTTCGATGGACGTACCTCCAGGAAGGCCTCATGCATGCCCGCTGCACGCGCTCTTTCCACTAGATACAAGAGTGTCTTACGAGCGAAACCTCGACACCGATACTCATTACGAACGCAGACATTCAGGATGTGCGCCTCGCCCGCACCCACCGACATGATGCCGTAGCCGGCCAGATCTCCGGCCACATCGAGCACCCGACACACATACCCCACCCGCAAGCAGTCGCGAAAGATGCCCTCGCTCCAGGGAAATTGGTACGCCGCTTTTTCCACGGCGACCACCATGGGAATGTCCAACTCGTGCATGGGACGAATGTCGACGGACGGGAAGTCAGCCTCGCGCACGCTAGCCACGCGAGCACACCTCGCGGGCAAATTTCAAATCCTCCCAGGCCTTGCGCTTATCACCCGGTGTGCGCAGCAGATACGCCGGATGGTAGGTCACCACCAAGGGCACCGCAGACACGCCGAAGCTATGCACCTTTTGCCGCAAACTGCCCAAGGTCTTGTCGGTGCGCAGCAGGTTCTGCGCAGCGATCCTCCCAACCGCCAGCATGATCTTCGGCTTGAGCAGCGCGATCTGCTGGTCCAGGTACGGCAGACATTCGCCCGCTTCGACCGGACTCGGATCGCGATTTCCCGGCGGACGGCACTTCAGAACATTGGCGATGTACACCTGCTCGCGCGCCAGGCCGATGGCACGCAGCATGGAATTCAACAGCTGCCCGGCACGCCCGACGAAGGGTTCGCCCTGGCGGTCTTCCTCGGCGCCCGGCGCTTCGCCGACGATCAGCCACTGTGCCGATTGACTGCCGACGCCGAACACGGTTTGAGTGCGCGTCGCGCTCAGGCTGCAGCGGGTGCAGGCCGCCACCCGCGCGCGCAATGCCTGCCAATCCAAGCCGGCCTCGCGCGCGCCCTCGCCGTCCGCCGGCGGCGCGCTCGCGGTGCGCAGCGTCCAATGCGTGAGGCCGAGCGCCGACAGGTACTCCTGGCGGACCGCCTCATTCATGATGGGGCACCGGCCGGTTACGACGGCGCAGCTTGCGAAACAGCCAAACGCTAGGCGCGGAGAGCGCGTAGCCGCCGAATAGCACCAGCAATGCGGCGGCTCGAAATGCCCCAATGAGCACGACGGCGAGCAGCACCAGTATGATGTAGCGGAAGCGCACCCGGGCCGTGGGGTTGACCTGCTTGAAGCTGTGAAAGGCGAAACGGCTGATCATCAGGGCGCCTGACGAGGCGGTAACGACGAAGGCCAGCACCAGGCCCGGCAAACCGATATTGATTTGATCGCTGGCGAGCCAGACCAAGGATGCGACGATCGCCGCTGCGGCGGGACTCGGCAGTCCTTCGAAGTAATGCTTATCCTGCGTGACGCGCGAATTGAAGCGTGCCAAACGCAGCGCCGCGGCCGCGGCATAGAAGAAACACACCAGCCAGCCGACGCGTCGCCACAGCGGACCGTACTCCGCGATTCGCGCCACGCCCCACTGATAGGTCACTATTGCGGGAGCGACGCCGAAGGACACCATGTCCGACAAGCTGTCGTACTCTTTGCCGAATGAGCTGGCGGTATTCGTCCAGCGGGCGACCCGGCCGTCGAGCATGTCGAACATGCCGGCGACGAACACGGCAATGCCCGCGTTCTCGAATTTCAGATCGATGGCCGCCACAATGGCGTAGAACCCGGCGAACATGGCGCCCGTCGTAAGCAAGTTCGGCAGCCAGTAAACACCGCGAGGTCGCTCTTGTGAGTCATCGTCGTCGCTCATTGGCCGCCATGATAGCAGGGGGGCTGATGTAAGATATGTGGCTATGCGCTTATCCCAATACCCAATTAACACGCTCAAAGAAGTGCCTTCCGACGCGGAGGTGGTCAGTCATCAATTGATGCTGCGTACCGGCATGATTCGGCGCCTCGCCGCAGGCCTATATGTCTGGCTGCCCATGGGGTTACGGGTGCTGCGCAAGGCGGAGCGGATCATCCGTGAGGAAATGGACCGCGCCGGGGCCCTGGAACTGTGCATGCCGACCCTGCAGCCGGCCGAGTTATGGAAAGAATCCGGTCGCTGGACCAAGTACGGCCCGGAACTGCTGCGCTTCAAGGATCGGCACGATCGCGACTTTCTCTACGGCCCGACGCATGAGGAGGTCATCACCGACATCGCGCGGCGCGAACTGCGCAGCTATAAGCAGCTGCCGGTCAATTTCTATCAGATTCAGTTCAAGTTCCGCGACGAGATCCGCCCGCGCTTCGGCGTCATGCGTTCGCGCGAGTTTTTGATGAAGGACGCGTATTCCTTCCATACCGATGAGGCCAGCCTGGCGGAGGGCTACCGCCTGATGTACGAGGCCTACACGCGCATTTTCACCCGCATGGGTTTGAAGTTTCGCGCGGTGCAAGCCGATGGCGGCAGCATCGGCGGCGACACCTCGCAGGAATTTCATGTGCTGGCCGATTCCGGCGAAGATGCCATTGCGTTTTCCGACGCCGATGACTACGCCGCGAATCTGGAAATGGCGGCGACGCTGCCCGCAGCAGGCGCGCGCGCGCCCGCCTCGCAGCCGCTTACCAAAGTCTCCACCCCGAACGCGCGCAGCATCGCCGACTTGACGGCCCTGCTGCAGGTCAGCGCGGCGCAATGCGTCAAGACGCTGCTGGTCGATGGCAGCGAAAACGATGTGGTCGCGCTGGTGATTCGCGGCGATCACGAACTGAATGCCGTCAAATCGCAAAAATTACCCGGCGTCGCCAACCCTCTGCGCATGGCCGGGCCGGAGCGCGTGCGCGGCGCCACCGGCACCGAACCGGGATTTATCGGGCCCATTGGATTCAAGGGTAAGATTTATGTCGATCACGCCGCCGCCCACTTGGCGGATTTCGTGTGCGGTGCGAACGAAAAGGACCTGCATTTCACCGGCGTCAACTGGGGCCGCGATCTACCCGAGTCTAGGTCCGTGGATATCCGCAACGCCCAGGCCGGCGACCCGAGCCCGTCGGGACGCGGGTCTTTGCAAATTGCCCGCGGCATCGAAGTGGGACACATCTTCCAACTGGGCCAGCTGTACAGCAAAGCCATGAACGCCACAGTGCTGGACGAACAGGGCAAGGCGCTGACCATGTTCATGGGCTGCTATGGCATCGGCGTCACCCGCGTGGTGGCCGCGGCGATTGAACAGAATCACGATGCCAACGGCGTGGTCTGGTCGGATGCGCTGGCGCCGTTTCAGGTCGTGCTGGTGCCCATCAACTATCAGAAATCCACCCGCGTTCAAGAAACCGCCGACGCCCTGTACCGCGATTTCACGGCCGCCGGCATCGACGTTCTGCTCGACGACCGCGATGCGCGGCCCGGCGTGAAATTTGCCGACTCCGAATTGCTGGGTATCCCCCACCGCATCGTCATCGGCGAACGCGGCTTGGCAGCAGGCAATTTGGAATACCGTCACCGGCGCGACACCGAAGCGACGGAAATTCCCGCGACGGATCCGGTGGCCTTCATCCGCGTTAAGTTAAACGGTTAGAGGTCCATGCGGCAGTCATTGGCTGCACTGACGATTTCTATCGCGCTCTGCGGGTTCGCGCATGCCGATCAGCAGCGCGACCCTGCGCTTAAAGACCTGCTGCAGAAAATCATCGGCACCTCCGACTGCTTCACCGACAAATTCGAAGCGGAAGTCTGGTACAAAAGCATGGAGCCGAGATTGGCGCGCTTCGTGCCCACGCACGCGGCGCGCATCGAAATCCTCGACCACGTGTTCTGCGAAGCGAAGCGCGATCCGCAGCTGCAGATCCCGCCGGACTTGGTGCTGGCGTTGATGGAAGTGGAAAGCCGCTTCGATCGCTACGCGGTCTCGCCCGCCGGCGCCGTCGGCCTGATGCAGGTCATGCCCTTCTGGCCGCGCCAACTCGGCGTGCAAAATCAATTGGTGCAAACCGTGCCGAACATTCGCATGGGCTGCGAAATCCTGCGCTATTACTTGCGGGTCGAAAATCGCAATTGGAACCGGGCGCTCGCGCGCTACAACGGCAGCGTCGGGCGCAATACCTACCCGGCTTTGGTGATGCAGCGCTGGCAAAAAGCCTGGCGCTACTAGCAGCCCGGCCTAGCGCACCACAAACCTGCCCGGCGCTGGGATTTGCGGCTCGGCAACGTCGGTCGCTTCCCGCACCTCATCGACTCGCGCTTGACTCGGGCCTTTCTTGAGCCAGGCATGCAGCGCATCGAGCGCCGCCGCATCACCCTGCGCAATGACTTCGACACTGCCGTTGGAAAGGTTGCGCGCCATGCCGTGCAGGCCCAAACGCTCGGCTTCGATGCGGGCGCTCTGACGGAAGAATACGCCCTGCACTTTCCCCAAAATGAGATAGCGTCGGGTCACCGCCGACGGCCGCTAATGCGGTGTGGCGGCGGGCGACTCCGCGTGCTGTGCGTTCGCGAGCGCCGCCGCCGCATGGCGCTTGGCCGCTTGGGCCGCTAATTTCGCACGCGTGTATTCATGCGCTTCCAAATGACCCTCGGCCCGCTCGATGGCGGCCTGCGCGGACTGGTATTCGGAGGAAGTGGCGGGACTCGCACCTGCTGTTTTGGCCGCGGCGATTGCCTGGCGGGCATCGCTCATTTCCTGCACGGGCGGACCGGCCACGCACCCAAGCAGGCAGGCAACACCGATTAAAACGAGCATGTACCGCAACATAGGGATGGCGGACACTAGCAATAGCGCTCAAA
>JAXDQN010000201.1:0-3023 GCA_034667865.1 Gammaproteobacteria bacterium | reverse complement strand
CCACAGTACTCGGTCGCTACGGGCGCGTCGAGGAGATCGCCGCAATGGTAGCGTTCGTCGCCGGCCCGGAGGCCTCATACATTACCGGGGCGAATCTTACCGTGGATGGCGGGATGAATGCCTGAGCCCGGGCACATATTCAGCCTACGGATTTGAACGAGACTGACGTCTGTGCGGACGCGACGGAGAGTCGATGAACGAACGCAGTCGGCGCTCCGCCCTCCCATGCGGGGCCGCATCTCGGACGATAGTCCGAATCATCAAGTCGACCCTATGCGTTGAGAACTTGTGCTGCCGGTCACCGCCGAGCGGCCATCGATACGGCGAAGCTGTCTTCCAGCATCAGGAAGCTGGCGATCTTCGTGTCGGAGAAGGTCAGGACGATCGCAAACGCGCCGTCGATCAGTTTTCCGGTGGCCTTGATCCGTGTTTGCAGGTGGCCGAGGATAACCGCCCGATCGTTGCTCGCGAGAACATCCTGGATGTCGAAGCTGATGCGCTCGATCATGGTTTGCGTATCGCGAACGAAATTCGATATTGCCTCGCGGCCTGTCTTGTGGCCAACCCAGGGCAGCACGCCTGAGTCGCCCGGGATATTCCATTCCAGGTCGGGTGCGCACAAGGCCGAAATTTCGTCGGCGCTCGCGCCCAAGCTCATTTTTTCAAGAAACTGTTGGGCGAGGCGAAGGTTTGCTTGCGAAGACATGGTGTTTTCCTGTGTAGGTCGCACTCACTTCAGATTGAACGTGGTGCTGGAAACCGGTCCAATCTCAAACAGCCGAAGATTGAATGATGAAAGCAAGCGGTCATTCGCGGACGCACATCTCCGTGAAAAGTTTTCCAGCGCGGTGACTTCAAAACATCAAGTCAGCGTTTTTTCAAACCAGTTGTGGGCATAGGGTTCGGTGTTGAACGCCTCGACCTCCACGTATCCGGATCGCCGATAAAGTCCGATCGCTTCAACTAGCGTCCGATTCGTCTCCAGACGACAAGCCCTTGTCGTTCAAGTGAGAAGGGTGCTGCTTAGATAACCTGGTTAAAGCCAACACGCCCGCCACGAAGTGTGGGCGCCGATCCCCGCTAGGCGCCAATCTTATAAGGGCGGGTCATAACCTCAAGGAAATGACCATCGGGATCGTCGAAATACAATCCCCGGCCGCCGTTGTGCAAATAGGTTTCGCCGGCACGCTGTTTGCCGGGATCGGCCCAGTACTGAAGCCCTCTGTCACGAATACGAGCGAAGACCCGGTCGAACTCGTCCTCACTGATCAGAAACGCGTAATGCTGCATGGAAATCGCGCTGTCGCTTTCGAAGAAGTCGAGCGAGACGCCATTTTCGAGTTGAACGACCAGCATCTGCCCGAACTCAACGGGACTCGGGAGCCCCAGGATGTCCATGAGAAAACGCGTCGACTTCTGCTTATCGGTGCACCAGACGATAGTGTGGTTTAGCTGTACGCCCATGTTGCGACCCTCACTAAATGTGGTCGAGTATGCTTTTCTGGCCAAGACGGGCTCTTGTCTCGCCATGGATCCAACATAGCCGGACGCCTGATGGCATTCAAGTGAAATGTAACTACGCCCGGCAGATGATGGCCGGTCCTTGCCTCCCGGTGATCGGCGGCAAGCGGACCCTGATCTGCCGGCCACGAACGACTGCAATTGGGTAATCCAATTTGATTCGCGGCCGATCTTTTGCCTGGATTATTTCGTTCGCGACACCGATTTACCTGATCTTTGAGAAGAGAATCAATTCAGGGATGTCGATTTAGCCCTGTTTCGAACGTCTGGCAGATGAACGCCGGGATTGCGTATCCGGCACTCAACGAGACATCCAGCAAAGGAAAAATCACCATGACCCCGCCACTGATCCCCGTTATCACAGTCTTTGAACGGTCGCCCGATCGCGGCAGGGGACTGGCGCGTGACATGCGTGTTCGCTGGGCGCTTGAAGAAGTGGGTCAACCTTACGAGGTTCGTCTTGTTTCGTTCGGGGCAATGAAGGAACTCGCGCATCGAGCGCTTCATCCTTTTGGGCAGATTCCGACCTATGAAGAAGGCACTCTTGCGCTGTTCGAGTCGGGGGCGATCGTGTTCCATATTGCAGAGCGCCATGCAGGCCTGCTTCCTGACGATGCGAATGCCCGGGCACGCGCGATCACATGGATGTTTGCCGCGCTAAACACGGTTGAGCCGCCGATCCTCGATCTCCAAACCACCAAGTTCCTGGAGCGCGACAAGACCTGGTACGAGCAGCGCCTGCCTATCGTCGAGGATCGCATCCGTGACCGGCTGGGCGAGCTTTCCGATCGCCTGGGCAACGCCGACTGGCTCGATGGTGCGTTCAGCGCGGGTGACCTGATGATGGTGGCGGTGTTGCTCAGGTTGAAAGCATCGGGTTTGCTGGACGAATACTCGAACCTCTCTGCCTATGTCGCCCGCGGCGAAGCGCGGCCCGCCTACAAGCGTGCTTTCGACGCTCAATTGGCGGTTTTCGTCGCCAGCCAGTCACCAGCCGGCTGATGAAGGTCGGCTCTGCGCCAAACGCCGTCATTGGCCTTCGCCACGGCCAGCGCGGCTACTTCGCGGTTATTGGTTATTGCACCGTGGACATGCATTCCAGGCCGAAGCTTTTTGCTCCTGTCTCACGCAACTATCGAGCGTCGGTCGCTGTAATTCTTAATCCCAAAACTTTGTTATAAAAAGCTTGAATCCGCTGTAACCAGGTCGTCCGTACGAACGAATCAACAAAGGCATGTCGCTTTCCGCCGGAACTTCCTGCCGGCGGCGCCGCTTATGTTTTTACCGGTAAGGATTCAAGTATGGAAATGGTTTCGCAATTTTTCCGCTCGCTGACTGCACCTGACTCCACGCTCGCTGCGTCGCTCGCCCGCTGGGCACCCATTCCCCTGCGATTGATAGTCGGATACGGCTTCATCGCTCACGGCTATGCGAAGATCGTCAAGCATCCCGAGGTCTTTGCCATGATCCTTCAGGCACTCGGCGTTCCCGCTCCACACCTT
>JAXDQN010000200.1:0-4874 GCA_034667865.1 Gammaproteobacteria bacterium | reverse complement strand
CTGGGACTCAAATAGCGGTTGCCGTGCACTTTTTTGATGAAGTGCTGCAGCATTTTTTCCGTGTAGGTGAAATCGGCAATCACGCCGTCCTTCATGGGGCGCACGGCGGTGATGTGGCCGGGGGTGCGGCCGAGCATGTTCTTGGCTTCGACGCCCACCGCGACGATGATCTTCCCGCCGCGGGTCGGTTCGTCCTGGACGGCGACCACCGAGGGCTCGTTCAAAACGATGCCGCGCTCGCGTACGTAAATCAGGGTATTGGCGGTGCCAAGATCGATTGAGAGGTCATTTGAGAAATAACCTCTAAGGCGTTTGAACATGGGGTATTTTTCTTGAAAATAGGGGTGAAAAAAGTTGCGCTAATGTAACAACCGACACGACATATCACAAGGCAACATGTATCATTGCCGTTGCTAATTTTGCGTGAGTTGCAGCGCATTTCTAAGCATTCCTTATGAGCCTGACCCGTCAAGACGTCGAAAAGATCGCACACCTCGCGCGACTGTCGATCACCGAACAAGAGATGCCGGTCTATGTGACCAGCTTGTCGAACATCGTCAATTTCGTGGACGAGTTGTCGCGCGCGCAAACCGGCGAGGTGTTTCCCATGGCCCACCCACTCGATGGCCTGCACCAGCGGCTACGGGCCGATCAGGTGTCGGAGAGCGACAACCACGAAAAATACCAACAGAACGCGCCGGCTGTTGCCGCCGGCCTGTACGTCGTGCCGCGAGTGATCGAGTAATTGCACAACCTCAGCATCGGCGAACTCAGCGAACGCCTCGATAACAGACAGATTTCCAGTGTGGAGCTCACGCGGCACTTTCTCGCCCGCATCGAGCTGTTGAACCCCGCGCTGAACGCCGTCATCACTCTGACCGCGGCCCAGGCGCTGGCCGCCGCGGCCGAGGCCGATGGCCGCCGGGCGCGCGGCGAGCGCGGCCCATTGCTCGGCATCCCCCTCATTCATAAAGACATTTTCTGTACCGACGGGATTCGGACCAGCTGCGGATCGCGCATGCTGGACAACTTCGTGGCGCCTTACGATGCCACCGTCGTGAGCCGCCTGAAGAGCGCAGGGGCCGTCATGTTAGGCAAGGCCAACATGGATGAATTCGCCATGGGCTCGTCGAACGAAACCAGCTACTACGGCCCTGTTAAAAACCCCTGGGACACCAGCAAGGTTCCCGGCGGTTCGTCGGGCGGGTCGGCCGCCGCCATTGCGGCCCGATTAGCGCCCATTGCCACCGGCACGGACACCGGCGGGTCGATCCGTCAGCCGGCGGCCCTGACGGGTGTGACCGGCTTCAAACCGACTTACGGCCGCGTCTCCCGCTACGGCATGGTTGCCTTCGCCTCGAGTCTCGATCAGGCGGGCGTTTTCGCGCGATCGGCCGCCGATGCGGCAGCCACGCTGCAGGTGATGGCCGGTTTCGATCCGCGGGACTCGACCAGCGTGGATGTGCCGGTACCCGATTATTCAGCCGCACTGGACGCTCCGCTGAAAGGGCTGAAAATAGGCCTGCTGCGGGAGTTTTTTGAGGGACTGGAGGCGCGCAATGCGGCGCTGATCCACGAAGCCTTGGCGGTATATAAGAGCCTGGGAGCGCAAATACAGGAGGTCAGCCTGCCGTCTTTGCCCCTCTCGGTGCCGACTTACTATGTGGTGGCGCCGGCCGAGTGCTCTTCCAATCTGTCGCGATTCGATGGCGTGCGCTTTGGCTACCGCTGCGAGAATCCCAAGGATTTGCTCGATCTCTATAAGCGCTCCCGTGGCGAGGGCTTTGGCCCCGAAGTGAAGCGACGCATCATGACCGGGACCTACGTATTGTCGGCAGGCTATTTCGATGCATACTATTTGAAGGCCCAAAAGGTGCGGCGCTTGATTACCGACGATTTCCGGGCGGCTTTCGCCAAGGTGGACTTGGTTATCGGCCCGACCACGCCGACCCCCGCCTTCGCGATCGGCGCCAAGATCGACGACCCGGTCACCATGTATTTGAACGACATCTACACCATTGGCGCCAACCTGGCGGGCTTGCCGGGGGTATCCGTTCCTTGCGGTTTCGTCGACGAGCTGCCCATGGGATTGCAACTGGTTGGCCCGCATTTCGCGGAGGCGAAGCTGTTCAATGCGGCGCACGCTTACCAGCAGAACACCGACTGGCATCATCGGGCACCGCGCGGGTACGCCTGATGAGCAATTGGGAAGTTGTCATCGGGCTGGAAATCCACGCGCAGCTGGCCACGAAGTCCAAGATTTTCTCGGGTTCTGCCACCGCCTACGGCGCGCCGCCGAACACTCAGGCCAATTTGGTGGATCTGGCCTATCCCGGTGTCTTGCCGGTCTTAAATGGCCAGGCCGTGAGCATGGCAGTGAAATTTGGGCTCGCAGTGGGCGCTACGGTGGCGCATCGCTCGGTATTTGCTCGCAAAAACTATTTCTACCCCGATTTACCCAAGGGTTACCAGATCAGTCAGTACGAGTTGCCGGTGGTGGCCAAGGGCTCGCTCAACGTCATGCTGGACGACGGCGTCGTCAAGACCATCGGCATTACGCGCGCGCATCTCGAAGAAGACGCGGGCAAGTCTTTGCACGAGGGGCTGGCGAATGCCAGCGGCATCGATCTGAATCGCGCCGGCACGCCCTTGTTGGAGATCGTGTCGGAACCCGACATGCGCTCCGCCAAGGAAGCGGTGGCGTACATGAAGAAGATCCACACGCTGGTGCGCTATCTGGAAATTTGCGACGGCAATATGCAGGAAGGCTCGTTTCGCTGCGATGCCAATGTGTCGGTGCGTCCCAAGGGCCGCGAGAAGCTCGGCACGCGCGCTGAAATCAAGAATTTGAATTCCTTCCGCTTCGTCGAAAAGGCCATTCACTACGAGGTGGCGCGCCAGATCGAATTGATCGAAAGCGGCGGGACTGTGGTCCAAGAGACGCGTCTATATGACTCGGACAAGGACGAAACGCGTTCGATGCGCTCCAAGGAAGAGGCCAACGACTATCGCTACTTCCCGGACCCGGATTTGCTGCCGGTGGAGATCGACGCGGCCTTCATCGATGCGGTGCGCGCCACATTACCGGAACTGCCGGATGAGAAGGCGGCGCGCTTTGCCAAGGATTTGTCGCTGTCGGCCTACGATGCGGGAGTCTTGAGCGCCAGCCGCGAATTGGGCGCCTACTTCGAGTCCGTAGTGGCCGCAGTCGGCGCGAGCCATGCCAAGCTGGCCGCCAACTGGGTGATGGGTGAGCTGTCCAGCGCCCTCAACCGGGACGGCGTCGATATCGACACGTCGCGGGTAAGTCCCGCACAGCTGGCGGCTTTGCTGGCGCGAATCGTCGATTCGACCATTTCCGGCAAAATCGCCAAGGAAGTGTTCGAGGCCATGTGGAGCGAGGGCAAGTCCGCCGACGCCATCATCGAAGCCAAGGGTTTGAAGCAAATCACCGACTCCAGCGCCATCGAAGGCGTCATCGATGCGGTGATGGCCGCCAACCCCGGCCAGTTGGCCGACTACCGTTCCGGCAAAGATAAATTGTTTGGCTTCTTCGTCGGTCAAGTGATGAAGGCCACCGGCGGCAAAGCCAATCCCGGACAGCTCAACGATCTTTTGAAAAAGAAGTTGGGTGGCGGCGCCTAGGAGCCTCCTTTGCGAGATCGCGACAGCCTGCATCGGTTTCTTTTCGAGCAATTCCCGATCCGCGGACACTTGGTGCACTTGGATGCATCCTGGCAGGCGCTCATCGAGCACCGAGACTACCCCGAGGCGGTTCGCAACCTGCTGGGAGAGGCCGTAGCCGCATCCTTATTGCTTGCGGCGACCATCAAATTCGACGGCGTGTTGTCGCTGCAATTGCAGGGCGACGGTCCAGTGCATCTGCTGCTGGTCCAATGCACCAGCGGGTTGGGCGTGCGCGGCCTGGCGCGCTTCCGCGAAGGCGATTATTCCGACACCAGCAAAATCTCCGATCTGCTCGGCGCCGGGAATCTGACCGTCACATTGGAAACCGATGACGGCGCGCAACGCTATCAGGGGATCGTGCCCATTTCCGGCGAGCGGTTGGACGAATCGCTGCAACTGTACTTCGAAAACTCCGAGCAGCTGCCGACGCGGCTATGGTTGCAGACCGATGCCGCCGGAGCCTCGGGCATGCTGCTGCAAAAGCTTCCCGAAGGCGTCGCGTCGGGCCCCAAACTCGTGGCAGATGCGGCCGCGTTGGACGACGCGTGGCGTCGCGTGCAAATCATTGGCGACACCTTGACTCCCGAGGAATTGCGCACCTTGTCCGATCAGGAAATTCTGCACCGCTTGTTCAATGAGGATGATGTGCGGCTGTTCGAGCCCGCGCCGGTGTTCTTCCGCTGCCGCTGCTCGCGCGAGCGGGTGAGCGGCATGCTGCAGGGATTGGGGGAAAAAGAGACCCGCTCAGTCCTCGCTGAACGGGGTGAAGTGGAAGTGCGCTGCGATTTCTGCAATCGCGCCTATGTGTTCGATGCGGTGGACGTGGCGGCGCTGTTCAATTCAGGCGTGCCCGCCGACAGCGGCAGTTCAGTCCACTGAAACAGATTGCGGTGGGCTGCTGCGCGGCCCTGTTGTTGGCGACACTGGCCGGTGCGACACCTGTCGGTGCGACACCTGTCGGTGCGACACCTACCGGTGCGGCACCTTTTTACTCCAACGATTTTCCGACGCACCCCAGCGCTGCCACATTGACGGCATTGGGCCGTAGCTTGTTCTTCGATGTGTCGCTGTCGGCGTCGGGCAAATTGGCGTGTTCCAGCTGCCACGATCCGCGGCACGCCTTCGGTCCGCCCAATGCGTTGGCGGTGCAGCGCGGCGCGCTCGGCCGCCGCTATGGCGTGCGCGCG
>JAXDQN010000199.1:0-6040 GCA_034667865.1 Gammaproteobacteria bacterium | reverse complement strand
ATTTACCCTCGACAGCGGCCTCTAAAATCGCCATCCTCGCCGCGCAGGAAGGCTTCATCACGCAACCGACCGACGCCCGACGGTACGTCGTCGCCTGCGCCGGCGCACCTGCTTGCGCCTCCGCATTGCTCGACACACGCCGGCTGGCACCGCAGATCGCTCGAGCGGCTGCATCCTTGTTGGACGGCTCATTCACTGTTCACTTGTCAGGATGCGCCAAAGGGTGTGCGCACCCGCAAGCTGCCGCGTTGACCTTGGTCGGCCCCAATCACTTGATTGTCGATGGTCGCGCCAGTGATACGGCTCACGCAACGATTTCGACCGCCGCGCTGATGTCAGGGTTGGTTCGGTTAGGCGAGCAGCACCAACAGTCGCTTCTCCCGCGCGAGCGCAGCGAGCAGCTGTTGTCGAGACTCGGATCGACACGCCTCATCGAACTATTCGGTCGGATGCCCGCATGAACGACTACATGCGCAACGGTGTTGCGATTTACGAACGTTCATTTGCGATCATCCGGTCCGAGGCGAATCTGTCAGGATTCTCCGATGCGGAGGCAGAAGTTGCCGTCCGCATGATTCATGCGTGCGGCATGGTCGAGATCGCACAGAGCGTCGTGTTCGCGGCCGGAGCCGTCGCGTTTGCCCGCGAGGCGTTGCTGCGCGGAGCCTCCATTCTTTGCGATTCCGAGATGGTCAGTCATGGGATCACCCGCACGCGTCTGCCCGCCGCCAATCCTGTGATTTGCTCGCTTCACGACCGCAGTGTTCCTGCCATGGCGGAAGCAAACCGCACTACTCGCTCCGCAGCTGCGCTCGAGTTGTGGAGAGAGCATCTGCAAGGGTCGGTAGTTGCCATCGGCAACGCCCCGACGTCCTTGTTTCGGTTGCTGGAGATGCTCGATGAAGGTTTTCCGCGCCCTGCGGCAATTGTCGGGGTTCCAGTCGGATTTGTTGGCGCAGTGGAGTCCAAAGAGGCGCTGATCGCGGACTCGCGCGGAGTTCCGTACATCTCGGTGCGCGGACGGATCGGCGGCAGCGCGATTGCTGCCGCGGCCATTAACGCACTGGCACGGGCGGGCCTATGAATATGTCAGGACGCCTCATCGGCGTAGGGGTCGGACCTGGCGATCCCGGATTGTTGACCGTGAAGGCGATACGCGCATTGGAGAGTGCGGATGTGATCGCGCATTTTGCAAAAGCGGGCAATTTAAGCAATGCGCGTGCCATCGTTGAGCAATATTTGCGCCCGGAACTGCAGGAATTAGCGCTGCTGTATCCAATCACCACCGAACACGCGACCGATGACCCGGTGTATCGCAATTCGATTCGGGAATTCTTCGATGCAGCCGCGTCCACCGTCGCCGCGCACCTGGAATCTGGGCGAACCGTCGCCGTCTTATCAGAGGGAGACCCACTTTTCTTTGGCTCCTACATGCATCTGCATATTCGCTTGATGAAACACTATCCGACGGAAGTGATCCCCGGTGTCACGGGGATGTCCGGCTGCTGGTCCGCTGCCGGCCTTCCATTGGCGCAGGGCGATGATGTGCTGACGGTACTGCCGGCGACGCTGGATGAAGGCGAGCTAATCCGTCGTTTTAGACAAAACGACCCATCGGTCGTGATGAAGGTCGGCCGACATTTGGCCAAAGTGCGCCGGGCTCTGCACACCGCGCAACGCCTGGCCGGCGCCATCTATGTGGAGCGAGGAACCATGAATGACCAGCGGCTGATGCCGCTGGTCGAAAAAACGGATGACGCGGCGCCCTACTTCGCCATCGTGTTGGTTCCGGGCCGCGCGTGGGCTGCATGAGCGGGAAATTAATGGTCATCGGCTTAGGTCCGGGCGACGAAAGCCACCTCACCCCACAAGCATCCGCGGCACTCGCAAGCGCACAGATTCTCTACGGCTACGGACCCTATCTCGACCGCGTTCCCGAGCGCGCACATCAACGACGGATGGCCTCCGACAATCGACAAGAGATCCAGCGGGCCTCGGACGCATTGATGCAAGCCGCGCAGGGTGCCACCGTCGCGATCGTCTCCGGCGGAGATCCGGGAGTCTTTGCCATGGCCGCAGCGGTGTGCCAAGCCATGGAAGAAGGGCCTTCCTCATGGCGCGAGCTGGAGCTTGCCATCCTGCCGGGCATCACCGGCATGCTCGCGGTTGCCGCACGCGTGGGCGCGCCGCTCGGGCACGATTTCTGCGCGCTGTCGCTTTCGGACAACTTGAAGCCGTGGCCGATCGTAGAAAAGCGCTTGCAGGCCGCGGCGGCCGCCGGATTCGTTATCGCCTTGTACAATCCCGTGTCGCGCGCGAGGCCTTGGCAGCTTGATCGCGCGTTTGAGTTGCTGCGCGAACTGCTCCCCGCCGAAACTCCGGTGGTATTTGGACGTGCCATTACCCGCCGTGACGAGCGCGTCCACATCGTGTCCCTGTCCGCCGCCCTTGGAGCGCAAGCTGATATGGCTACGTGCATCATCGTAGGCTCCAGCGAGACACGAGTGGTGCAACGGCCCAATCAAGCCGCGCTGGTCTACACCCCCCGCAGCTTCGCTGCCTCCAGCACATGACTCAACCACGCGAGGACCGCATCGACCGTCTCCACGGCGGCCACTTCGACCGCCGGCGGTCGCCGCAGCATCAGCACAGGAACGCCAAGGCTGCGCGCGGCAACAATCTTGGCATAGGTCGCTTCACCGCCGCTATTCTTGGCGACAATCACATCGATGGCATGGGAAAGCATCAACTCACGCTCCGCGTCTTCCGAGAAGGGACCTCGGTCAAGCAGGTAGTTGGCAAAGGGAACCGGCAAGCGTGGCTCGATCGCGTCAACGCTTCTGATGAGATAGCGATGTTGGGGTGCCGCGCCGAAGGGAACTATTTCCTGGCGACCCATCGTGAGGAACACGCGTTTGCAAACCGTCCCCAACACACGCACGGCCTCCTCGGCGTCGGAGATTTCGATCCATTGGTCTCCTGGGACGGCTCGCCAGGCCGGGCGACGCAACGCGATCAGCGGTGTGTGGGTCAGCGACGCAGCGTCCCGTGCATTGATGGATATTCTCGATGCATACGGATGGGTGGCATCGATCAAGGCCTGTATTGCATGAGTTCGCAAGTACTGCGCGAGTCCAGGAACACCGCCGAAGCCGCCGGTGCGGACCGGCACAAGCTGAGCTGCTGGCGCGGCCGTGCGGCCCGCCAGCGACATCGTCACGGACAGATCGCTGCGGGTCGCCAAACGCGTCGCCAGCGCTCGCGCCTCACCCGTACCCCCGAGAATCAATATGGATGGCTGCATGTCGTCCGCTAACCCGATTGATTCGCACTGTGCCTCGTCGCGGCGCTGGTTGTCCATCGTTGGCATCGGTGAGGACGGCATCGACGGATTGAATGCGACGGCGCGGCGATTGATCGAATCGGCGACCGAAGTGTTCGGCGGCACACGCCACCTTGCCTTGGCGGCGCCCTTGATTCATGGCACGCCTCGCGCGTGGCCGCGTCCGTTTGAACTCGATGAAGTGCTCGCGCACCGCGGCCGCGCTGTGTGCGTGCTCGCCTCGGGAGACCCGTTTTGCCACGGCGTGGGAAGCCTGTTGGCACAGCATGTGTCGAGTGAAGAAATGCAGGTAATGCCTGCCTTATCGGCGTTCAGCCTGGCCGCATCGCGGCTATTTTGGGCGCTGCCGCAAACCATTTTGATTTCGTTCTGCGGCAGGTCGCTCGATTTCGTGCGTCCGCACCTTCAGCCAGGGGCGCGCATTTTGGCACTTGCCGCCGATCAAGACACGCCTACGCAGTTGGCGAAACTGCTAAGCGACTCAGGTTTCGGTCTCTCGCGTCTCACGGTGCTCGAATCGTTAGGCGGCCCGCGCGAACGGGTTCGATCGGCCCAAGCGGATACCTTCGACATAAACGGCATCGGGGCGCTCAACACAGTCGCCGTGGAAGTTATTGCAGGTACCGCTGCACGCATTGTGCCGAAAACGCATGGCTTGGCCGATGAGCTATTTGAACACGACGGGCAAATCACCAAACGAGAAATGCGCGCACTCGCTCTGTCGGCGCTCGCCCCACAACGCGGGCAACGGCTTTGGGACGTGGGTGCAGGGTCAGGCTCCGTGGCGATCGAATGGTTGCTGTCGGATGAGTTCATGAGTGCGACGGCGATCGAACGGCGAAGCGATCGAGCGGACCGTGCCAAACGTAATGCGCAGACCTTCGGGGTACCTCACTTGGAGATTCTCGAAGGGTCGGCGCCGCTCGTGCTGGCTGGATTGACGCCTCCGGACGCCGTGTTCATCGGCGGCGGAGCCACGACTCCCGGTTTGATAGAGGCGGTGCGCGCGGCCTTGCGTCCGGCGGGGCGCTTAGTGATCCACGCAGTTACCTTGCGCACCGAGGGCGCTCTTATAAATTATCAGTCCCTGTATGGAGGATCATTAACACGAGTCGCCATCTCGCGCGCCGCCCCCATCGGCAGGAATCCGAGCATGATGGGCTGGCGCCCGGCCATGCCCGTTACACAGTGGACCTGGGTGAAAGGATGATCGTCGCCGGCTTGGGCTATCGCAGCGCCATCACCGCCGCCGAGGTGCAGCGCGCGATTGCAAAGACTCTGAGTGAGTACCTCATCGGCGCTGAGCAACTGCAGCAAATCGCGGTACCCGCGGTCAAAGGGCTCGAAGCCGGCATTCTCGCCGCTGCGGCCGCCCTCGGTATTCAACTGGTGTTGATCGAGCAGCGCGACATGGAGGCCGCGAGTCCGCGCGCCTTGACGCATTCGGCGCGTTCCATGGCGGCACGGAATGTGCCTTCCGTAGCGGAGACAGTTGCACTGGCTGCCGCCGGCTGTGGCGCTCGATTGCTGGGTGCCAGAATTGCTGTCGGTCCGGTGACCTGCGCCCTCGCCGAAGGAGTCTTGTCATGACGATCCACTTCATTGGCGCGGGGCCGGGAGCCGCGGATCTGATTACGGTACGCGGTCGCGACATTCTCGCCCGCTGTCCCGTGTGCCTGTATGCCGGCTCGTTGGTCCCACAGGAGTTATTAGACCACTGCCCGCGGCAGGCGCGCCGAATCGACAGTGCCGCCATGACGCTCGATCAGATCGAAAGCCTGTATCGCGAAGTGCACAGCGCCGGCGACGATATTGCGAGATTGCACTCCGGGGATCTTTCAATTTACAGCGCGCTCGCCGAGGAACTACGCCGCTTGAACCGCGCCGGCATCCCCTACTCCCTCACGCCCGGCGTGCCCGCATTTGCCGCAGCCGCTGCGGTGCTGGGCCGTGAGTTGACGGTGCCGGGACTCGCCCAGAGCGTCATTCTCACTCGAATGCCGGGACGCGCATCGCGCATGCCGGAGGGCGAGCGACTAGCGATCTTTGCCGCCAGTGGCGCGACACTCGCCATTCACCTCGCCATTCAGAGGATAGATGCCATCGTCGAGGAGTTGACGCCACTGTACGGCCCAGACTGCCCTGTCGCCATTGTCATGCGAGCGAGCTGGCCCGATGAGCGCGTGCTTCGCGGGACGCTGGCGGACATTCGCGAACAACTTCTGTTGGAGCCGATGGAAAGGTCCGCATTGGTGTTCGTCGGACGCGCACTCGAGGCGTCCAACTTTTCCGAGAGCGCGCTGTATTCCCCTGGTTATGAGCGCCGATTTCGAGATGCCTGTGGATCCTAGTCAGATCTCAAAGGGCGACGAGAACGCCGGTCTGCAGGCGCTCACGGCGCTGCGCGGGCCCTGCCCGCTGTTTGCACCGGGTGAGGTTTGGCTGGTCGGCGCCGGACCTGGCGACCCCGGATTGCTGACGCTCGATGCGCTCGCCGCGCTGTTACAAGCCGATGTCGTTGTTCACGATGCCTTGGTCGATGCCCGCGTGTTGGCGCTGGCACGACCGTGCGCGCAATTGCATTTCGTCGGTAAACGCGCCGGGTCCCCCTCCATGGCGCAGGATGAGATCAGCGTTCAGTTGATCGATTACGCGCATCGCGCATGCCGGAGGGCGAGCGACTAGCGATCTTTGCCG
>JAXDQN010000198.1:0-6050 GCA_034667865.1 Gammaproteobacteria bacterium | reverse complement strand
AACTTTTTTGCCGGAAAGTTGGCAGGCAATCTTCACCGGCTTCGGCGTATGGCCCGAGACTTTGCCGCCCAGCATGGACCGCATTCTGCCGAATCGAATCCAAGAGGAGTTTCGGCGCATTCACACTTTCATTCGCGCCAAGGTGCTGGAGCAACCAACACACGATGCTTATCTCGATACTCTCGGACGAGGGTCGCCGTAGTGGACCAGCTGGAGTTTCTCAATCGACTTCCCGCCCTGCCGATAGCGTCCATCGCGCATAAGGGAGATCTCGAGCAGATGGTGGCGGCTGCCAGGCCCTTGGTGCTCAAGGGCATCATCGAGCACTGGCCGGCACTGGCGGCGGGCCGCGATTCGGCGGCGGCACTCAATCGCTACTTGAAGCCCATGGATCGGGGCTTGCCGGGTACGGTGATGGAAGCGCCGGCCAGCATGCAAGGTCGATTTGGGTATAGCGCGGATCTGCGCGAATTCACATTCTCCAAGCGACGGCAGGGCATTAGCGAGACCTTGGATCGCATGGAGCGTCAGAGCGATCGCCCGCATGCCTCCGTCATGGCCTTTCAGATGCTACCGATGGCCACGCATCTGCCGGATTTCATTGCGCAGAATCCCATGCCGTTGCTACCCGGGGTTGCGCCGCTGTTGTGGTTGGGCGGCCGAGTGCGCACCCAGATTCATCATGACCGGGATCATAATTTGGCCTGTGTTCTCGCCGGACGGCGCCGCTTTGTGCTGTTCCCTCCCGAGCAAGTGGCGAATTTGTACATTGGACCCATCGACAATCCGCCGCCGCTGTCCCTGGTGGATTTGGAAGCGCCGGACTTCGCGCGCTACCCGCGCTTCTCCCAGGCGCTCAAGACAGCGCAGGCCGCGGAGCTTGGACCCGGCGATGCCATCTTCCTGCCGCGGCATTGGTGGCATCACGTGACTTCCCGCGAACCTTACAACGCCATGGTCAACTATTGGTGGGGCGCACAGGCGGGCGGTATCGAGAATCCATACGACTGTTTTCTCAGCGCCTTGCTGGCACTCAAGGATTTGCCGGACGCCGAACGGATTTATTGGCGCGCCATGTTCGACACCTATGTATTCGGCCCGCAGGGCGAGGGCGTAAAGCATATCCCCGCTGATTTGCAAGGGGTGCTGGGTACGGCTCGTCCCGCCGTCCGGGCGGCGCTCAAGCAACAACTCAAGACCGCTTTTCTGAAATCCTAACTCGCCTCACTTGTTCCCATGGATACACAGCGGTACCTTTCGCGTCGGCGATTTTTGAAAGCCGGCACCTCATTGCTTGCCGTTGCATCAATGGCAAGAGCAGGTGACGCTTTGCCACCCGACGTGCCGACCCTGATCACGACAGAAAAGGACTCCGAGAACCGCCTGACCGTCCCCGTGCATATTCACGGCAAGGGACCTTATCGCTTCATTGTCGATACCGGGGCAGACCGCACAGTACTGGCCAGTGAGGTGGGCGTTGAGCTTGGCCTTGTCCGTGGCGCGAGAGTTGTATTGCACGGTGTCGTACAAGCCATGCTCACCGATACGGTCGCCATTCACGAGCTGACCTACGGATCCATTACCAGCAGAAACCTAAATGTGCCGACGTTACCGCATGGACTGCTTGGCGCGGACGGCTACCTGGGTCTCGATTGTCTAGACGGTCACCGGGTAACCTTTGATTTCAAACGCGGCCTCTTACAAGTGAACGATCCGCGTCCGAAATTTAGCGCCAGCTGGGTTCGGGCGAATGAGACTCGGGTTCGCACCTTCGGCTCATCGGGGCATTTACGATCATTGGATTGCCGGGTCGACGGCGTAACTGCGGCCGCATTCGTTGACTCTGGCGCGGACGTATCGGCTGCCAATGCACCTTTGCTGGCTGCGATGGCGCGTCGCAGCCCGGGCTTTGGCGAGATTGGCAACATTCAGCTGATCGACATCACGGGCGGGGAAATCCTTGGGAAGGTGGTAGTGGTCAAGAAAATCCAATTGCCCGGTCTGGGATTCGACGATTGTCCCTTGGTCATTGCGAATTTCCAGGTATTCAAGGCGTGGGGTTTACTTCAGTCCCCGGCGGTATTGATTGGGATGAATCTGCTGCGTCAATTTTCCAAAGTGTCGATCGATTACGGACTGAAGGAACTTAGCTTTGATCTGGCAACCTTCAGCCCTCCTCAACCTTATCAAGACACCGTCGCATAGCAGTGCGCACATAAACAAATTCGAGTGGGGGTTTTTCACCCACTGGTTGTCGTAGTTAGAGATGGCTCACAAAAAACGGGCCACGGCGAACAATCAGGGGGACACGATGAACTCGACCAACAGGCTGGTTCGGCTGGCTGTATTGCAGGCGCTCACATGTGCATCGGGGTTGATGACCGGATCCATCCTTCATGCCCAAGCAGCGACGCCGCCGCCGGATAAAAAAACCTCCGCCAGCAGCACAAAGGACGATAGCGATATCGAGGAAATCATCGTTGTGGGCGTGAAGCAGGCCCTCGCGACCTCACAGAACATCAAAAAGGAAGCCGCCACGTTCGTTGATTCGATTACGGCGACCGACATCTGCTCCTTCCCCGACAAGTCAGCATCCGACGCACTGCAGCGCGTACCGGGCATCACTGTGAATCGCCTGCAGTCAAACGACGACAGCACGCACCCATCGGGCGAACCCACGAACATTCTCATTCGCGGCCTGCCGCAGGTGCGCACGGAATTCAATGGTCGCGACACGTTTACGGCAGACTCCGGACGCGGATTGAACTTCAACGACATTTCGCCGGAATTGTTGAGCCGCGCCGACGCCTACAAGAACCAAACCGCCGCCATGATCGAAGGCGGTATTGCCGGCACCGTCGACCTACGCACGCGGCTGCCCTTCGATCAGGAGGGGCATGTACTGGTGGGCTCCTTCCAAGGCGATTTTGGCAGCCTATCGAATCAACTGACCCCCGCGTATTCGGTACTCGCCAGCGATTCAATCAGGACGGCATTCGGGCGCTTCGGACTGCTGTTGGATTACTCGCGTTCGCATGTAATCACTCGAACCGAAAGCGTGATCGATGACAAGATCGACACTTATTGCTCGTCCGGATATGGGTCGGTGACGCATGCCATCGTCAATCCCGATGGCAGTGTTCCGTGTACATCCAACGTGTTTGGCGGAACGGGCTGGGCCTTTGCGCCAGACGGAATTCGCTATTCGCAGGTCGACTACGACCGCGATCGTATCGGCAGCACCATCGCAGGCCAATACGAGAACAATTCCAAATCCTTGCTCGCCACGGTTCAATACACGGACTCGAGTTATCACAACAAATGGCTCGAGGATGCGAGCCACGCGATCCTCGATGGCACGTACTTCGGGACACCTGCCTTCGATCCGCGGGCCAGTTCGAATCTGGCGGGCTCATCGGGACTGGTTTTCGGTTCGAACGGCATGCTGCGGTCGGGCCTCATCACACAACCGCACGGCAGCTGGGCGGGAAGTTACTCTCCGAATCTGCAAGATGCCATCAACACGGGCTCGGCCGTACCGGGCGTGCCATTCGTCAACGACTGCGGTCCCGGCTTTACGTGCGCAACCAGCCGAGACGGTTTGTACTTCCAAAATGAAACTCGGGATTTCGACCACTCCGAGGACACCAAGGAAATCTCGGCGCACATCAAGTGGGACATCCTCTCTCGGTTGCATGCCGATTTCGATGCCCAGTACATCGATTCGCGGGTTGTGAATCACGACATTTTGGTGGCCACGGGTTCAATGGCCGACTATCAGTACAGCACGGGCGCCAATGGCGTCCCGCAGGTTCAATTCTTGCCGGGTTCCAACGTCAATTACGCGCCGGGCGATTTGTCGAATCCGCATAACTACTGGATACCGTTCATTCAAGGGCATGAAGAGAACGATGGCGGCCGGGAATCCGCGTTCGCCGTGGATGCGAAGTACGACATCAATCCGGGCGGGTGGGTGGATTCTTTAAAAGCTGGCGTTCGCTATGCGGATCGAGATCAGACGACGCGCTACTCCACGTTCAATTGGACGCCGATCGCCGCTAACTGGAACTGCAACGGCCCCGGCTTCAATGCCGACAACACCGCACCGGGGGCTTACCCGCCGTGCGCCGCGGGACATCCGGCATTCCAAGGCTATGGCGCCGGCATTTGGGGCACGACCAATTTCAATAATTTCTACGGCAATGGCGTCTATCCCAACGGCAACCTGGTGTTCATGAACCGGGGCACCATCACCAGCCTGCCGTCGGTGCTGCAGTCGGTTGGCGCCGCCACCAACTCTCCGCTGGTACCGGGGTACAGCTCGATCTGCAGCCGAACGGGTGTGATTCCGGGGACTTGCTTCCTGCCCTCCGAGGTGGAAAAACTCGAGGAGCAGACCAAAGCCGCTTACGTCATGCTGAACTTCGGCGGCCCGAATTCGGATCTCTTCGGGGTCAATGTCGTCGGTAACGTCGGTGTACGGGTCGTACAGACCAAGGAAATCAGTGCGGGCAGTGTTTCCTATCCAGACACCACCAATCTTGCGGCGCTTGCGCCGTGCGGCACGGCGCTTGGGGCGGGCAACGTCGTCAATCCGAGTTGCTATTTGACGCCTGCCATCCTGGCGTTCTCCAACGGCGGCGGTTCTCCGAACTCATTCACCGGGACACACACCGATCCGCTGCCAAGCTTCAACGTGCGATTTGGATTGACCGCTAAGGACTTCATCCGTTTTGCGTACTCGCGCGCCATCTCCCGTCCGGATGTCGGCTTGCTGCGCAACTACGTGCAAATAAACGCGCCCTTCATCAATACCGGGCCGGATTCGCCATACGTCGTTTACAATTCTCCGACGGCGGCGCACATCGCCGCGAATGTCGTCGGCTACAACTTCGTGTTCAATTCCACCGCCGGTAACGCGGCGCTGCTACCGGAATCGGCCGATCAGTTCGATCTGTCGTACGAGCGGTACTTCGGCCCGACCAGCTCCGTGACGCTGGGTCTGTTCTTCAAAAAGCTGAAGAACTCTCTGTCGGAAGCTAATTTCACCCGTTCCTTCACCAACAACGGCGTGACGGAGACCGCGCAGATCTTGGGTCCCATCAATGAAAAGGACGGCGGTAAGATCGAAGGTGCGGAGTTCGCCTATCAGACCTTCTTTGACTTCCTGCCAAACCCCTTCAACGGTTTAGGTATGCAGGTCAACTACACCTACGTTAAACAAATGGGTATACACAATTCCAATCTGATCGATGCCGGCGCATTGACCGCCGGCGGCGTGGGCTCGTTTGGCGCAGGAACCGAGGCGGTCGGCGGTGTAGTGATCGACTCCCATAAGCTCGCGGGGGTCTCCACCAATACCTTCAATGTGGTCGGACTGTATGAGAAAGGGCCCGTGGGACTGCGCCTGGCCTACAACTGGCGCTCGGCGTACCTCACCGACAATCTGGATTGCTGCATCGGCTTGCCAGTGTTCCAGAAGGCGGCGGGGTTCCTCGACGGTTCGGTGCGCTACTCGATCGGTTCTCATGTCGAGACGTCTTTCGATGTGACCAACTTGCTAGACACCAAGACTCAGTACCAGCAACAGATATTCGGCGATTCCTCGGCGACGCCGGGAGCCAAACCGGTGTTCATGGATTCGGGCTGGACGCGGGTTGATCGACGCTACCAGTTGGGCGTCCGCGTCAAGTACTGATAAAAGTTGGATTGGGGTGCCGCGTCGATCATGCGAAGAGCGCTCACCGCCTCGGTAGTTTGGTGTTTGTTCGGTGTGATGTCTGCGCGGGCTGCCGATGACATCGTGATTCGTGGCGACGGCGTGGACATTCGCAGCGGCCACTGGATCATGCGCGTCAGCGCTTTGAGCGAGGACATTCTGCGAGTGCGCGCGGCGGCGGACGGCAAGTTGCCAGAAGACGCGTCGTGGGCGGTGCCGATGGCTCGCTTTACCTGGGCCAGGTCTGGCCCGGTCCGTCGGTGTTTCCCGATTTCACGCGTCGCGAGACGCGTGCCTGGTGGGGCTCCATGTACCGCGACTTTGTAAGGGC
>JAXDQN010000197.1:0-7515 GCA_034667865.1 Gammaproteobacteria bacterium | reverse complement strand
GATGCCGGCCGATTCCATCTGCTTGAAACAGGCGCGGGGCAGCTGCATGGCGCCGACGCCGTCGATGAGCACGCGTACCTGGATACCTTGCCGGGCGCGGCCGATCAGACGCTGCATGGCATCGCGGCCAAAAGTGTCATTGCCCAATATGTAGGTGCAAATATCCAATCGCGATTTCGCCGCGGCGATGATCATGAAAAGCGCGGCGGCGGATTCGCGCCCGTCCTGGTGCATCTGAGTCGCAGCCGGCGCCGCGGCTGGAAGGCCGAAACTTTCGATGAGTTCTTCCGCCCAGTGCTGCGAGGCCGATCTGATGCCAGACCAGCGAATATTCCGGCGCGACATTTTTCTGCGGCCGAACAGCAAGTACATGGGCAAGACCAGATAGGGAAGTGCGATCATGCCCAGCACCCACGAGATGGCAACCGCCGGCGGGCGGCGTTCGCGCTCGACGCGGGTAGTCAGCACATACAGGAGCACGCTGGCAAGGACCACCAGCGAGTGCAGCGTGATGCGAGGAAACCAACCATTCATCGTCATGGCAGCGAGGCTAGTTTGCGCAGCACACCGGGCACAAGATCCGGCAAATCTTCGGCCAGCAGCCCGGGTCCAAAGGCGGTGGCCGCGGCGCCGTGGATCCAGACGCCCGCGGCGGCGGCTAGGAAGGGCTCCATGCCCTGCGCCAGCAGCCCCAAGATCAAACCGCCGAGAACATCGCCGGAACCGGCAGTGGCCAAGGTGGGCGGGGCGTTGCAGTTGATGCTGGCGCGCCCGTCGGGGGCCGCGATGACCGTGTCGGCGCCTTTCAATACGATCACGGCGCCACTTTCTTCGGCGGCGCAGCGGGCGCGCTGCAGCTTGTCGCCGCCATGTTTGAAGATGCGCTTAAATTCGCCTTCATGAGGCGTCATCACCACGGTTCCCTTGATGGCGGCGAAAAGCTCCCGCGGCCGTTCGGCAAATACGCTGATGGCGTCGGCATCGAGCACCACCGGCTTCGATGTCTGCAGCATCGCCAGCGCGTGCTGGCGCGTAGCCGCGCAAACTCCCGCGCCTGGGCCGATCGAAAAAGCTGTATGGCGGCGATCCGCCAGCAACGCTGCCAGCTCGTCAGCCTGTTGCATGGGTTGCACCATGATGCTGGTGAGAGCGCCGGCATAGATCGGAAACGCAATCGCAGGCACCGCAAGCGTGGTCAAGCCACAGCCGATGCGTGCCGCCGCGCGTGCCGCCATGCGCGCGGCACCCGTCATCGGATAGCCGCCGTACAGCAACGCGTGCCCACGCGTGTACTTGTTGCCCGACGCCGTAGGCGATGGCAGGCGCGCGCGCCACAAGCCTGGCGCGTTCTCCCAAGTTGTGACCTTCAGTGCATCGATAGTTGTATCCGCGATACCGATGTCGGCTACCACCAACTCGCCGCATAGATCTCGCGCCGGCAATAATAGGTGTCCTGGCTTTTTGCGCGCAAAGGTAACGGTGCAGTGCGCTGCGACGGCCCCCGCGGCCTCGCCGCTGTCGCCCATCACGCCGCTCGGTACGTCGATCGCGACGATGGGGATTGCCGCTTGCCGGGCCAACGCCAACGTTTCGATTACCAGACTGCCCAATGTACGGTTCAACCCGGCACCAAATACGGCATCGACGAGCACTGCGCTGCCCGCCACGACGCCGGGTTGCAGCGGCTCTATGGGGCCGGACCAGCGCTGCGCGTGTGCCAACGCATCGCCACGCAAGGCGGCGAGGTCACCGAGCAGCGCGACCCGCACCTGCCAGCCTCGCTGCGCCAAAAAGTTTGCCGCTACGAACCCGTCGCCGCCATTGTTGCCCGGCCCGCAGAGGATGGTGATGGGCCGCAGCGACCAGCGTCGCGAGACCTCTTGCCCTACGGCAATCCCGGCCCGCTGCATCAATTGCTGTCCGGAAGTGCCTGCATCGATCGTTGCGCGATCGGCCTGCGCCATCTGCGCGACAGTCAGTAGTTCATGGCTCACGCTGCGCCAACCAAGCTGCCGACACCGGCGGTGACCGCCATGGCCAACGCGCTCCAGAACGTGACGCGCAGTGCACCGATGCGCGGATCGGCGCCGCCGACCTGGGCGGACCATGCGCCGAGGCATACCAAGCAGCCGAGCGACACGCCTGCGATTGCGCTCATCAAGTGTTCGGGCGGCGCCAATGGAATCACGCTCAACGGAACTGCTGCGCCCAGCGAAAAGCTGGCGGCCGATGCCAGCGCTGCCTGCAACGGGCGCGCCCGGCTGGTAGTCGATAATTCCAGCTCGTCGCGCGTGTGCGAACCCAGCGCGTCGTGCGCCATCAGCTGCTCGGCGACCTTACGAGCCAAGTCCTTCTCGAGACCGCGCCGCACGTAGATTTCGGTGAGTTCCCGGCTCTCCCCGGCGAAGTCGTCGCGCAGTTCGGCGCGTTCCTGCGCAATGGCGGCCGCCTCGGTATCGGATTGCGAGTGCACCGATACGTATTCTCCGGTTGCCATGGACATGGCGCCCGCCACCAGGCCGGCCGTGCCGCTCAACAGCAGATTGGCGTGCGAGACATGGGCGGCGGCGACCCCCAAAATCAAGCTGGATGTCGACACGATGCCGTCATTTGCACCTAAAACGGCCGCACGAAGCCAGCTCGTTCGTCCCAAATTATGCCGCTCGTGATGTCTCGGTCGCATCGTCAACCTGGATGTATGAACAGCCGCCCCATGGTAGCTAGCCAGCGGGAAGCGGGGTACGCTTTTGTTGAAAGAATAACATCGTCGGGAAGGGTTCCATGTACGGCTCATTGTTTTGGATCGAGTGGCTCGATCGTTTGGATCGCGTGCTCACCGCAACACGCGGCGATGTGGCCGTGCTCGCGCGCGCCGTCAGTCCGCGGGGCTTGGAAACGCTCGAGCGGTCAAAACGCCAGTTAATTGCGCTCACCAATGATCTACGTCTGTTGGATCGCAGTGTGCTGGCTGCCGCGGACGAGCCGGCGATGCCCAGCGGCGCGGACGGCCTACAGACGGCGCTCGACACGGCGGTGTTTCAGCTCGGAGTCTTGAGCAACGAGGTGCCTGCCGAAACCCCAATTCCTCGTCGCGTGCTGGCTTCGATCGACGCCGCGCTGCGTGATAGTTGCTACGAGGCGGCGATACTGCTGGCGCCGAGTCGGCGCCGCGCCTAGCAGGCCGCGCCTAGCGCACCTAAGCCCTTCCGGTTCGCGGTCCCAGCAATAGCCAGAAAACAAACCCGATCACCGGCGCCACGATCACAAACACGGTCCAGATTACTTTTCTTTCTGTGCTGGCACCGCTTTGAAAAATGTTCACGATCGCCCAGACGTCGGCGATCAAAACAATCAAGCCAATTAGTCCACCGCGATACATAAGCCTTCCCCCGTAGCAGATCCCGTACGCTACACGTTATCAGGCCGCGGCGGGGCTACAAAAACAGCAATACTCCGCCGATGGCGCTCAGGGCGAGCACCAGTTTCTCGAACAGCTCCTGGTTGACCCGCATCAGCAGCCACCGTCCGCTGAAAGCGCCGATGACCACCGCGGGAGCCAACGCCAGGTTGAAGCCGAAGCTGTGAGTGGTGATCAATCCCAGATCCACCATGAAGGGCACCTTGAACAGGTTCAGCAGCATGAAAAATACCGCTGCGGTACCGACGTATTCCATTTTGGGCAGGCGCATGGCGACGAAATAGATGGCCATCAACGGGCCGGCGGCATTGGCGATCAGCGTAATGAAACCCGCCACCATGCCGATCAGAGCCGCAATGGCCCAATGGATCTTCAAGCCGCTGTCTTGCTGCTGTCCGGGCAGATAGCGGCGCCCGAAGCTCATCAGCGCCAGCAGCAAAATGATCGCGCCGATCATCACTTTTGCGGTGTGGTCGGAGATGCGTCCCATGGTCAGATAGCCGATGAATACGCCGAGCGCAGTCCACGGGAACAGGCGCCACAGGAAATGCCACTGGGTGTGCTTGCGATAGGCAAAGACTGCCACGAAGTCGCCGAAAATCAGCAGCGGGAGAATCAGACCGCTGGCCTGCTTGCTGCTGGGAAATACGTGGGTAAATAGCGCAATCGACAGAATGCTGAGACCGGTGATGCCGGCCTTGGCCACGCCCACCATGTATGCGCCGAGCACCGCGAACACCCACAACCATGGATCGGTAATCATCGGCGAAGAATCATGTCGCCACTACGATGGCGTGCCGCGCGGCTAGTTATTGGTGTAGAACTGCCTGAGCCGATGCAGGTCGATGATGACGTCGAAGGTCTGGCCTTCGGGCAATCGTGGTCCGGTGGCGAAGTCATAGCGCGCATCCAGATTCTGTATCTCCGGATGCAAGTCATGCATCGCTCGTTTGAACATCTCGCGGGGCACCCATTCGGAGTTCGAGGATAGTGAACCGAACTCGTCGTGGTAAATGGTCGCGGTCGAAATATCGGCGGGCGCCGACGCGATGGCGAAAATACGCTGCCGAGGTCCGTCCAGGCGAACATGTCTGGCGCCGGCCATGATGAGTTGCCATTCATTGCCTTGCGGGACCGCGATCAGCGAGTATGCGTGATGCTGAGCAGTGAGGAATGCCAGCGCCACGGCGAGCGTTGCGAGCAACCTGCGGGCATTGGCACTCCAGAATTCGGTCATTGCAGCCATCGAAGCCACCAGGAAACACAGTAGCACGGCCGTCATCGCCAAAATGGTGCGATAGGTGGCGTAATGTTCCGATGCAACCAAGCTCATGGCACAGGCAAAGGTGGGCAATACCAGCAGGGCACCGAGCCAAACCATGCCGCGCTGACGTCCGTAGCGACGCCACTCGAGAAACGCGCCGGCAGTCAAAATCAACCCCGCCAGAGCGGCGCCGCCAAAATACAACCCATGGTCGCGTTGATTGTTATCGTTGAGCACAAACATGCTGAGAGCGTTCGGCAATGCTTCCCCGAGGAACCACCCCAACTTGTCGATCCAGTGATGTTCGAAGGCAATGCGTCCGGATTTCACGAACATCCCGCCGGCATACAGCATCGACATGACGAGGTAAGCCAGCCCCAGGGCGAGGCTGATAAAACCCATGTGTATGCCCACCCAACGCAGCGATTGCGGCAGCGTTCGATGCCGTTGAGCAATGAGCGCCGCAGCGAGGGGAACGATGTAGAACATGGCGCTGGGTTGGTAGATCAGCGCGCTGACCACCATGAGACAGAGAGCCACCAGCCACTGGCCCACGGCGCGGCCCAATCCCGCGCGCAATCCCATGCTCAAGGCGCCCTCGGCGGTAAAGAATCCGCCCACTGCCAGCAACGCTGTCGCCGCATACGGCCAACCGACCGCCCACGATGCGACTACCTGCGAGGCGGGCACCAGCGCCAGCAAGATGGCGAAACTCAAGCTCGGGCCGAATTTCCACCCCAACGCGCGCAGGCCGCGGAAACTCACCAGCGACAGCGCGCCCAACAGCAGCGCGCCGATGAAGCGCATCCATTGCAAGTTCTGCACGCTGCTGGTCTGGCCGTAGGTGGCTTGCAACAGCCAGCCGTATATCGGCCGGGCGTGCGAGGCGCAAAATTTGACGACTTTGCCGACCTCTTCGTGAGCTTCGCGCAAATTAGAGTAATCGTCGCGCAGACCGAAGTCGTGAAAAGTGGTGGGCCAATAGGCCAGCACCGGAACCACGAACAACAGCACCGTCAACATCCAGGTGCGCACACCCAGGATGCTGCGAGGCTCGGCGATCGCATTGGACGTGCCAATGGACACTGCGACAGCGGGCTCGTTTAGGACGGTCTTCGGGAGGGTCATGTGAACTGATTCTATCGGCCCGATGCCGAAAATCCGTGCTGGAATTGCCGAAAATACGTTAAATATCTGTTAACTGGACAGAATACGGCGCGGCCGCGCGGCCACCCTTCAGGCGGCGACGCAGAGGTTCTTGCCGGCTTTCTTTGCCCGGTACAGCGCCGCGTCGGCGCGGTCGAATGCGGATTCGGGCGCGTCCCCTTCTTGCAGCTCCGTAATCCCGCAGGACACTGTTACCAGCACCGGCGTGCCGCGGAAATGAAAACGCAGCGCCTCGACGGCTGAGCGCACTTGATTGCCAATTCGCATCGCCTCGCCGATGCGCACGCCGCTCAGCAACACCACGAATTCCTCGCCGCCGATGCGCGCCACAAAATCGCCGCTGCGAAGTGCCGCCATGAAACACGAGGCGACGCTTTGCAATACACGATCGCCGGCGCGATGACCGTAGCTGTCGTTGACGAACTTGAAACTGTCTATGTCCCACAGCAGCATGGCTACGGGATGATCGGCGCGCGGGCCACGCGCCATTTCCTGAATGAAGCGCTCATCCAAGGATTTACGATTGGCGACCCCCGTCAACGGATCGAGGCGCGCGCCTTGCTTCTCGTTGGCCAATTTCGAATGCAGATCGGAGGTTTCGCGTTCCAGATCCGCGATCCGGGCGCGCATACGCTCGGCACGGCCGCTGAATTCCAACATCCGGTCGTCCTCTCGAGCCCGAAAATCGCTCACCTGCCGCGCCACCCGTTCCAGCCGCTGACTGACCAGGGATTGCAGCATCACCAACTCGGTTGCGCTGCCCACCTCGTCGGTGAGTCCATGCATTTCCGCCATCACGCTGGCGTTGTGAGATTGGGAATCATCGAATCCCAAGCGGTTGGCCGTGCTCGATTCCGTCAGGTAGCTGCCCATCTCTTCGAGCCGTTTTGTGACCTGCGAAAGCAGCGCCGCGGTCTGCAGCCGTTCGCGCGCCAGCCGTTCGCTGTGCTCGTAAATCACGTCGGCCGCGCGCATCAGGATGGCAGCCAATCCTTGGTCGTTCTTGGCGTTGGCCAATTCCGCAATCAATGCCGGGGCCGAAGCGCCCGTCGATTCGCTCGCCGGCAGCCGCTCGAGAAGGGCACGAATGGCGACGCGCGTTTGCGTGTCCGTGGTCGCGAAAGTGATGGTCGGTACCGGCGCGACCGCATCCACGGCCACCACCGTCGTGGTGAGCGATTCGGCGAGTTTTGCCAGCTCCTCAGCATCGGCATTGCGTCGATTCGCCGCCGCGAGCGCGATCAGTTCATCGTCGAGTTGCGGATTGACGCCCATCCCGGCCGCGCATAGACGGCCGATGAGCCGGCGCAGCACCTGTTCGATCTTGCGCCAGCGGGTCTCTTCCGCCTCCATTTCGATCAGAGAATCGCGATACTTTTGTTTCCAGTCGGAGGCTTCGGACACGATTTTACACTTGGGCGGACGGTACAGGGATATTACAAGGCTTTTGTAGCGGTTTCTTGATGTAGGTCCCATCGCGGCAAAGGCCTTTCTGGCTAGATTGCCGCAAGGTACCCATCATGGCGCTGAAGCCTGTTTTCATCATTGCAGTACTATTGGCCGCATCGTCCGCCGCGGCCAATTCCAAGATCTACAGCTACGTGGACGATCAGGGGACACGTCACTTTACCGATGTCCCGGACAACAACCGCTATCGCCTGTTGGT
>JAXDQN010000196.1:0-3002 GCA_034667865.1 Gammaproteobacteria bacterium | reverse complement strand
CGAATGCGCGCCGGGAACAACTCCACCAGCATGGCTGCGATAGGTCCGTACACCATGGTCACGTACAGCACCAAGGTGAACAGAATCAACACCACCATGGGCTTGTTGACGGCAGCCGGGTCGGCCTTGTCCGGGTAGCCGGCAGCGTTCAGTGCGGTCTTCACTTCCTTCTGAAACGCGGCAATGGCGGCTTTCTTTTCCGCGGCGTTGGTCAAAACCTTGGGATCGGGCGCGGTAAACACGCTGCTGCCGCTGTGGATCTGCGCCACCGTGCCGGCGGGCGCGTCTTGGCCTTTGTAAGTCACGCTGGCCTTCGCCAAGAACGCCTTGGCGATATCGCAGGAGGTCGATGTGAAGGTGTTCTTGCCGATGGGATCGAACTGGAACGAGCAGTCTTTCGGATCGGCCACCACCGTGACGGGCGCCGAGGTCTGCGCCGCGTACAGGGCCGGATTGGCATAGCGCGTCAGCGCGCCGAACAGCGGAAAGTAAGTCAGCATCGCCAGCAAGCACCCGGCCATGATGATGGGCTTTCTGCCGATCTTGTCCGAGAGCCAGCCGAAGAACACGAATCCGGGCGTCGCCAGCACCAAGGCGACGGCGATCAGGATATTCGTGGTCGCGCTTTCCACTTTCAGCGTGCGTTCCAGGAAGAACAATGCGTAGAACTGGCCGGTGTACCAGACCACCGCCTGACCCATGACGGCGCCGAGCAGACTAATGAGCACGATTTTCAGGTTGGACCAGCGGCCGAACGCTTCGCCCAAGGGCGCCTTGGAGGTCGTGCCCAAGCTCTTCATCTTGAGGAACACCGGGCTTTCGGCCAACTGCATGCGAATCCACAGCGACACCGCGAGCAGAATCGCCGACACCAAAAAGGGAATGCGCCAGCCCCATTCCTTGAAGGCATCCTCACCCAGGTAAGTGCGGCAGCCGATGACCACCAACAGCGCGGCGAACAACCCCAAGGTCGCGGTGCATTGAATGAAACTGGTGTAGAAGCCGCGCTTCCCCGGCGGCGCGAATTCGGCCACGTAGGTCGCCGCGCCGCCATACTCGCCGCCCAGGGCCAGGCCTTGGAGCAAACGCAACGTCAGCAGCGCGATAGGAGCAATCATTCCGGCGCTCTTATAGCTGGGCAACAATCCGACCGCGAAGGTGGACAAGCCCATGATCCCCATGGTGATCAAGAAAGTATGCTTGCGCCCGACCAAATCACCGAGGCGTCCGAACACCAGCGCGCCGAAGGGGCGCACCGCAAAGCCGGCTGCGAAAGCGGCCAGCGCGAAGATGAATCCCGTGACCTCGTTGACTCCCGAAAAGAATTGCGCGGCAATGACCGCCGCCACCAGACCATACAAATAGAAGTCGTACCACTCGAACACCGTACCGAGCGAAGACGCTCCAATGATCAACCATTGATTCGGTAGTGCTTCTACCTTGGCCAATCCAGCATCCGCGGGTGTGCTCACCATGTCATTCCCCTATTTTTAATTTACTCGAACGATCCAATCAATGCTTGGGCGGACTGGCGGCGATGATTGCCCGCAGTTGCATCAACTTCTCGTTGATGACCGCCGCATTTTCCGGCCCCATGCGGATCAGCAATTTCTGCCCGGCCGGCCGGCTCTCGAGCGCGGGATCGGCAAAGGTGTACATCACGTTCGGCCGCACCAATTCAACCGCACCGGCGGGCTGCGGCGTCGCCAGCATCACATCGATCACTTGCACCAAGCGATCGTTGAAATAGCCATTCGGATAGCCCAAGTCCTGGTAGGACTGTTGGAACAGCGGATAAAAATGCACGTACACGGCCGCGAGTTTCTGCATATCCAGATCGTGAATCACCGCGACCATGGGCTGGTAGCGATCGAAATTGCGCTTATCGAGCGTCGCATGCAATTCGTCGCCGGTGGCCGCGAAGCTGCCCGGCACCGCGCTCGTGGGGCGCTTTTCGACTGCCACTTTCTGGCGCGGCAAGTTGTCGATGGTGACGACCAGATGACGCACCACGCTTTCCGGTTGCAAATAATCCTTCACCGCCGCCGCGCCGGCGAGTTGCGCCAGCGATTCCAGCAAGGACGTGTCGCTGTCGTTCAAGGCGGGCAGCGGCGCTGCGGCAGCGGCCCCTGGGCTCGCCTCCGGCAATGGATGCGCCACGCTGGGCGCCGCTTCCCCGGCGACCGGGGCTGGCGCGGTCGGCACGCTCGGCGGCGGCGCTCGGTGGCTGTGGAAGTAAAAGCCCACAGCCCCGGCCACCACGACCACCGCTGCGGCCACGCCGATCATTGGTTTGTTGACGACCATGATCTTCAGCCTAGCCCGCGTGCATCATGCGCATCTGCAGTTCATGGCGTTTATAGTCGATGATCAAGGTGTCGAGCAGCCCCAAGGTGTCCATGCCGATCAGGATAGCCGGCTGGCGCGTCATCTTCCATTGCTTAAAAATGTATAGATCGCCGTAGGTGACCGTGGGGTCCTCGATCTTGATGCTGCCGATTTCGATATCGGGGGTGCTCAACAGCTCGCCTTGCTGCACGTCCTTGGTGGCCCCGACGATTTGATCGTATTTGCCGCGCAATACGGTGCGGCTGCGAACCAGGGCATCGCGCAGCGCCAGGTTGGCGATTGTCGCCTGGCCGCCGGTATCGATAATGGCCTTGGTGTGAATATTGCCGACAATCGCATCCACGACCACCAGGGTGCCGCCCACGGCATGGAACGGTATGGTGTAGAAACCGCGTCCCGAGCGCTCGTTGCGCGAAAACGCAATGTTGATTTGATCGTGGCGAAAATCGATGAACACCCGCTTGCCGACCAACCCTTCGGCGCCCAAGACTCCCTCCGCGCCGCCCAGCGCATCGGGCACGATGGGCAGAACGGCTTGATCCACCGACAGGTCCCCGACACTCAAGCTGTCCACACGAACGGTGGGTACCGTGGTATAGCCGGTGACGCCGCGCAGGATCACCGGTGGCGATTGATCGGTCGGAATCCCTAAC